>DASWVS010000500.1:0-4327 GCA_036401135.1 Fimbriimonas sp. | reverse complement strand
GGATGTCGCCCGAGGAAACCGCGACCGCGGTCGCGGCAGGGCGGATCGGGCTGGCCGCAAGAGGAATCGTGTTCAGCGTCATTGCGTGGTTCCTCGCCAAGGCCGCGCTCTCGCAGAATCCGCAACAGGCGAAAGGCTTCGCCGGAGCCCTGAAGGAGATCGCGGAAGCACCCTATGGGATCTGGTTATTCGGGCTGACGGCCGCAGGGTTGATCGCTTTCGGCGTCTTCATGTTCTTGCTCGCCAAGTACCGACGCATGACTCCGGTTCAGGCAAGCACGAACCGGTAAAAAGTCCCAAAAAGACGGTAACGGGGCCCGACGATGTCGGTTAATAGGGGTAGAGGTCGTCATGAACTACGCCAACATCGAAGGGCTCATGCAGCGCGGCATGTGGGAGGATGCGATCGTGGAGTGCAAGGCCGTACTCCAGGTGCAGCCGACGAACCCGCGGCTCCACGGCTATATGGGGATTTGCCACTACCGGCTCGATCGGTGGGAGGAAGCTGCGATCAGCCTGCGTCGGGCGATCATCCTCGATCCGCACTTCCTGGACGCGGGGGTGAAGCTCGCCCAGTGCCTCGACAAGTGCGGACGACACCTCGAAGCGTTCGACGTCTGCCAGGACTTCCTGCACCTCCAGCCAGGCAACACTACGCTGAAGGGGCTCTCCGAGGCTCTGCAACGGCATACCGACGAGCGGAGGATCGACGGGTGGGAACCGAGCACGCGCCTCAACACGGTCTTCGTCGAACACATGACGGACTGAACCTGCATCCTGCTTGTCGGGTCTAAGACCTCATGTCAGAAAAGACACGGAGCAAGAAGGCGGGACAAGAGAAGAGCGCGGAGCGCCAGGCGACGAATCGGGGAAGGAACGACCCGGACGCCAACAAGCCCAAGCCGAAGGTGCAAGACGACAAGCAAGCCCCGGACAGCTTCGACAAAGATCTGAAGCGCGGGTCCTAGTAGGGGGAACAGTTCCCAACCGCCGTTCGGTCGTACCTAAAGGAGACAAGCATGGGAGAGAGATTTGTTAAGGACGACACGTCCGATTACGTTGAGACGGAAGAGTATGTGACCGAACCGTCGCGTCCGGCCCCGGGCATGTGGCTCGCCGGACTGGTGCTATTTGCCTCACTCGCCGCCGCCCTATGGTTCTGGTATCAAGCCGAGACCCACGTGGACGGCGAGCCGATCGTTTTGGGCAACCAGGGGCCGAAGATCATCACCGAGAGCAACCGTCAGGGACGATATATCCTCGTTCGAGAAGGGAACACCTCTCGTATTGTCGGAGGGACCGCTGTCGCCGTTAAAGGCGATGCGTCTGACACCAGTGAGACTGTGAACGGCGACACGACCCGCGCCGAGACGATCGCGAGCTACAAGACGCAGGATATCGAGCCGTTCGCGGGACCGAGCCCCGACATGGACCGGGTGGGCCAGACGATCACCATCGAGAACGGCCGCGTGCACGAAGCCACGGGGGACAAAACCTTCAGCCTCCATTCGGAAGCGGGCAAGATCCTGATGGTGTTCTTCCCCGAGCCCAACACCCGGGCGGGCGAAGCGTCTGTCAAGATCATCGGGGGCGACCAGGTCAGCGTGACCGGCGTGCTTCGAGAGATGCCGTCGCGCGAACAGGCGAAGCGGCTGTTCGGCCTCAGCGATCGGGAAGCCGGTGAGTTGACCAACCAGCGGCTGTACATCGACGCCTACCGCGTGGTCGTCTACTAAGAACCGATGAAAGAAACGGCCGTCTTTGCCGCCGGGTGATTCTGGGGCGTCGAGGCGGAGTTCCGCCTCATCCCCGGGGTACTCGACGTGGAACCCGGTTATACCGGTGGATCGGTTCAAAACCCGACCTACGGCATGGTCTGTGCGGGAAGCACCGGCCATGCCGAGGCGGTCAAGGTCGACTTCGATCCTCGGGAGATCACCTACCAGGAGTTGGTCGAGCGGTTCTGGCGTATGCACGACTACACGCGTAACGCGCGACAGGACGCCACCGGCCAGTACCGCAACGCCATCTTCGTCGCAAACGACGAGCAGGAAAGGATCGCGCGAGCCTCCCTGTCGAAACGGGTTGCGGAACGCCGGTCGAGCCGGCCCGTCACCACGTTCCTCGAACGCCTTACGAGGTTCTGGCCGGCAGAGGAATACCACCAGCGGTATTACGAGAAGCATACGGCGGCCGCCTGCCGCCGGTAAGGGGGCAGCGGGGCTATTCCTCCATGCCTTCGATCAACTCGACGGTGATGGTCCCGCCTTCGATATCGACGTTGCGGACGAACTGTTTGACCGCCGGGATCATGATGCCGCCGACTTCGAAGACGTCATGCGCCGGATACCGGTGAACCTCGTCGAGTTCCCCGAGCTCACGCCCGTCCACCGTCACCACTCGCAACCCTACGAGTTCCTCGGTGTAGTACTCGTCCTCTTCGAGCTCGAATTCCTCATCCGCAAGACCTTCGAGGAACTCAAACTGGAGGGCTTCCGCCTGGGTTGCCGAATCCACTCCCTCGAGCTTCAGCAACGGACGCCCTTTGTGGGTCGTGGAGGTCTCGATTTTGACCGGCTTGCCTTTCAGGTAAAGCTCGCGCCCTTCCTGGAACCGCTCCCAGAAGTCGGTCAAGGGCTCGATCTTGAGGTGGCCGCGGAGCCCGAAGACTCCCGAGATGCGACCGACGCGAATCAAATCCGCCATAGGATCTATTGTGAACACCTCGTTGGCTTGCCCATCTTCGAAGAAAAAGCGGACAGGGAACACTCCCTGCCCGCTCTACCGGATCCTACGATCCTGGATCAGTCGGTTACGATCTTGACGTAGGCCTTTTCGCGGCTCTTCGAAGCCACGGCGCTGACGACGCAACGGATCGCGGAAACGACCCGGCCGCTCTTGCCGATCACCTTGCCGACGTCGTCCGGGTTCACCCGCACGTAAAAGGTGCGGACGCCCATCTCCAGTTCCTCTTCGATCTCGATCTGGTCCGGGTTCTCAACGACGGACTGGACGAGGCTCTCGACGAACGGTCGGTAGCTCAACTAAGCCTCCTCGTTTGCGGGGGCTTCGACCGACGAAGCGACGGAAATCGCCGCGGTTCGCTTGTCGAGGAAGGAGTAGTTCTTCTTCTGCGCGGGGCGCTGCTCGAGGAACCTCGGAAGGACGCCCGACCGGTTCAGCAGAATCGCCGTCGTCTCGGTCGGCTGGGCTCCCTTCAGCAACCAGGCGAGCGCCTTCTCTTCATCGATCTCGATGCGGGTCGGCTTCACGGTCGGGTCGTAGGTGCCCAGCGTCTCCACCACCTTGCCGCCACGGGGCGTAGAGGATTCGGTGACCACCACGCGGTAGAAGGGCCGGCCTTTGGTGCCGATTCTGCTTAGTCGGATCTTAACCATGTTTCTCTTTTTTTCTTAGAAGAATCGTCGCTTCTTGGCGTGCTTCTCCATCCGCGACTGCATCTTGTTCATCTGTTTCATACCCCGCCGCATCCCGTACATCGACTTGATCAGGTTGTTGACCTCCTCGACCGACGTGCCGGAGCCGGCGGCAATGCGCTTTCGCCGCGAACCGTTGATTATATCTGGATTCGAACGCTCCTTGCCCGTCATGCTCAGGATGATCGCCTTGATCCGGTCGGTGCTCTTGTCGTCCACGGCGTCGAAGGCTTCGTCCGGCAAGGACACGCCGAGGCCGGGCATCATCTTCATGATGTTCTTGATCGGTCCCATCTTCCGCATCATGTCGAACGTCATCAGCATGTCGTGGAAGTCGTAGTTGCCTTTCTGGAACTTCTTCTCGAACCCCTCGGCAAGATCTTTGTCGATCGCCTGCTCGGCACGTTCGATGATGCCCAGGATGTCGCCCATCCCTAGGATCCGCTCGGCCATGCGGTCCGGATAGAAGGTTTCGAGTGCGTCGATCCCTTCGCCCATGCCGACGAACCGCACGGGCACGCCGGTGGCCGCCCGAACCGAGAGGATCGCGCCGCCGCGCGTGTCGCCGTCGAGTTTGGAGAAAACCGCACCGGTCAGCGGGACGCGATCATGGAACGCGCGGGCGACGTTGACGGCCTCTTGGCCAGTGGTGGAATCGACTACGAGGAGGGTCTCCGTCGGCCGCGTGGCATCATGGACCTGACGGAGCTCCTCCATCAGCGCCTCGTCGATCGAAAGCCGCCCTGCGGTGTCGACGATCACGACGTCGTGCATCATATGCCGCGCCCAGTCCACCGACTCGCGGGCGATGGCCGGGGGTTTGGTGCCGTCGGACTTGGTGTAGACGGGGACGCCGATCTGTTCTCCAAGCACCTGCAACTGGGTGATGG
>DASWVS010000499.1:0-2319 GCA_036401135.1 Fimbriimonas sp. | reverse complement strand
CGCCCCCGGCGTTGTAGTCCTTGCCCTTCGCGATGCAGTCGTCGATCAGCAGGGAGAGAAACGGCGCCGGCGCGTATTTGGCAAACATCCGCTCGATGATCGCGCTCCCGCGGATTTTGACTTCGACGAAGTGTCGAACCTGTCTCTCCCAGGCGCTGAAGCAGTCTTCGAACGTGCCCAAGAGCCCCGAGTCGAGACCGATCTTTCGCCCGGTCCTCGGATCGAAGCCGTTGTTCAGGGCGACCTCGAGAACTTTGGGCAGGTTGAAGTAGCCGGTGAGGACGTAGGCTTCCTTACCGAAAGCGCCGGTTTCCACGCAGCCGCTGGTGCCGGCCTCCCGGGCGTCCCGAAGGCTCTTGCCTTGCCGAAGAAGCTCCTGCACGACCGCGTCGGCGTTGAACACGGAGGGGAACCCGTAGCCTTTACGGATCACCCTGCACGCGGCCTTCAGGAACGTGTCCGGGTTCTGTCTCGACAGCTGGATGTTGTTGCTCGGCTGGAGGATGTGCATCTCGTCGATCACCTCCAGGAGCAGGTAGGAGACTTCGTTGACGCCGTCCTGCCCGCCGGGCGTGAGCCCGCCGATGTTGATGTTGGCAAAGTCGGTGTAGGTGCCGCTCTCTTGGGCGGTGACTCCGACCTTGGGCGGAGCCGGGTGGTTGTTGAACTTCACCCAGAAGCACCCGAGCAGCTCCTTCGCCGCTTCGCGGTCTTCCAATCGGTAGAAAGGCGCCAGGTGCTGGTCGAGACGTCCCGGGCTGAACGCGTCCCAGCCGTTGAGCTCGGTGACGACGGCGAGGTGGCAGAACCAGTAGGATTGGAGCGCTTCCCAAAGGTTGCACGGCGCAGACTCCGGAACCCGGTCGCAAACCTCGGCGATCCGCTGCAGCTCCGCCTGACGCTGCGGGGCTGCGGACCTGGACATCTCGCGAGCGAGTTCGGCATGACGGCGAGCGAAAAGGATACAGGCATCCGCCGCGATCCGCATCGCCGTGAGCTGCTCGCGCTTGTCGACGGCTTCGGAATCCATCGCGTAGTCCAGCCTGGCGAGGGCGGCGTCGATGTCGCCTTTGAGACCGGCCAGGCCTTGGCGGTAGATCTTGCCGTCGGCAACCGTATGGCCGGGAGCCCGCTGCTCCATGAACTCGGTGAAGATGCCCGCCTCGTAGGCCGCTTTCCAGTCGTCAGGGAGGATCTCGAAGAGCCGGTCGCGCATCGATCGCCCGCGCCAATAGGGGATCACGACCTCCTCGTAGACCTTCCGCTCCGACGGAGGCACCACATAGGACGTCTTCGCGCGCGAGTTCAGGATGTCGAGGTCTTCGAGGCTGTGGCAGGTGAGTTCGGGGAACGTCGGCGTCGCCTTCGGTGCAGAACCCCGCTCGCCGACGATGAGTTCGTCCTCGCCGATATAGATTGTTTTATGCTCGCAGAGGTATCGGAAGGCCAAAGCGCGCATTACCGGCACCGAGTACTTGCCGTCGTTCTCACGGTAGAAGCCGGTCATCAGCCGCGCTCTTTCGGCGCTGATCGACGGCGGCGTATCCAGGCTTTGGGCACGCAGGGAGCTCACTCGGTCGGTCATGGCTTGGTCCTCACCTCGATCCCATAGGACTGGAGAATCTCGGCACAGTCGGCGACATGGCCCAGGGAGGGTTCTGGGAACTCGCAAGCTTCGGCCATGCCGATCAGGTTCCGCTTCTGACGGCCCAATCGGTGGTAGGGAAGGAGCCATACGGGAAACCGCCTCGGCAAATCGGCAAGGAAGCCTCCCAGTGCTTTGAGAGACCCCTCGTCGTCGTTGACGCCCGGTACCAGCGGTACCCGAACCCAGACCTCGACCTCCAGCGTCGCAAGGCAGTAGAGGTTCCGCAGGATCCGGTGGTTCGAGACGCCGGTCGTTGCTTGATGCCTTTCGTCGTCGATCCCCTTGACGTCGTACAGGACGAGGTTGCTCAGGCCGGCCGCGGCCTTGAGATCGTCCCAATGGGCGTAGCCGCAGGTATCGAACGTCGTGTGCAGGCCGTTCGCGCGACACTCGGCCAGACACGCCAGGAGGAAATCCGTCTGGGTGAGGGGTTCGCCGCCGGTGAAGGTGACGCCTCCACCCGACTCCTCGTAGAACGCCCGGTCCCGCATAACCTCGGCCAGTACCTGCTCGACCGTCATCGATTGCCCGATCATCCTGCGAGCGCCCGACGGGCAGGCGTCGACGCAGGTGCCACAGAGGGTGCAGACCTTGGGGGAGGGGAAGGGACTTTCGACGGAGATGGCCTGCTCCGGGCAAGCTTCGAAGCAGCTTTCGCAGCCGAGGCATCG
>DASWVS010000498.1:0-6359 GCA_036401135.1 Fimbriimonas sp. | reverse complement strand
AGCCGGCGCGTCCCGGAGGACGCGCTCCGTTTCGCCTGGGACGTCGGCGCCTCCGCTGCCGGCGGCGGCAGGCTGCTCGTCTCCGGGAGGGCGGAGGGGTGCGATTCGGCCGCCGCCGCCGGCGCCCACCTTGCCGGCGGGAACGTCGCCGAGGTCCTCCCCTGCGGCCTCGAAGCGGCGGGAGGGAGGCGACGCGGAACCTGGCTCTCGGTCTGCGCTCCCGAAGAGCCCTTTTCTCGTCCTTCGGCGATGGAGAGGAACGCCTTGATCTACGCCTTCTCCCCGGACGCGGTCGTCTGCCACGCCCGGTTTCGGGAAGGCGGATCGTGGCACGGCGCCGTCGATGCGGCTCGACGGCGGCTGACCCGGCTCTGGATCCGCGAAGCCGACGACGCGGCAAGCCGGGCGTTGAGGGCTCTCGGCGCGCTCCCGGTTCGGAGCCCCGCCGATCTCGCGTCCGCCTCCGCGCCGCCCCCGGCGGCCGAAGGGCTCTTCGCCTTCGGCTGACCCTAGGGCATCCAGCGCCGCAGGGCCTCGCCCGTGGTCTGGGTCGTGGGAGGGAGCAGCTCGAGGACGGGGATCCCTTCCCACATCGCTTTGTCGAACCCTCCTTCGCTCGCCTGGAACGGCCCCACCCGGTCTCCCGGCTCGATCAGGTTGCCGAGAAGCACCGACTGGGCCGCCGCCAGCAGGACCCTCCCCGCCGCTTCCTGTTCGTCTGCCAGGAGGCCGAGGATCTGGATCTCGGGAAGCGAGAACTTTTGAAGACCGAGCGTATGCGCCTCGATCCCCTCGGGCCGCGCCCGAAAGCCGATCGAGACGTGGTCGCGCACGTCGATCCTGGGGTCCGTGCGCTCGTGGAAGAGCCGTTCGGGGAGGATATACCGCTGGGCGATCGGGTCCGCGACCACCCCGTCCGAGAGCTGGGCCAAGCGTTGGGCGATCCGCAGCTGGAAGTCGAGCGCCTCGTAAACCATTGGGTCGTGGGACTCGAAGGTGAGCTGGGCCAACGTCCAGGTCGCGCGGACCCGGGCGACAAGGTCCGTGTCCGCGGACGCCGCCAGGGGCGACCGGGCGAAGACCTCCGGATCGAAACCCGCCTCCTCCTTGGGAAGGACCGCCATGCGCATCACCGTTTTCCGGTCCTTCGTCGCCACCGCGTAATACCCCCGCTCCAGGGGTCGGTGGAGCGAGGCCTTGTCGTCGGTCCCCAAGGGAACGCCGAAACCCTCGACCGCCCCCTCCTCCTGTTTCGGGTTCACGACCTGGTAGATCGTAGGCAGGGTCGCGCGGGAGAGCAGGACCGAGAGGTAATACCCCTTGCTGATGCCGAAACCGGGGGTTTTGGGCTTCCCGAACTGCCACGGACGCATGCCCCGAAGCATACCGGCGCTACGGCTTGGTCACGAGGGCGCTCTGGAGGAGCCGGCGCCACAGTCCCGGTATCCAGGCGAACGTCCAGGCGCCGACGCTCCGCGTCCACGACGCGCGGGAGGGGTCCATCGGCTTCCCGCTCGCCGACGCCGCCTCCAGACGGGGGGCGTCTCCGGGCAGGTAGGTTACGAGCTTGAGCGGATCGACGCTGTCGAAAAACGCCACTCCGGCAGCCGACATCGCCGCGCCCCGCGGCAGCCGAACCGTCGTCCGCAGCCGTTCGAGGCGGCGACCCGCCCGCTGAGCCCATCTTCCGATCTCGCTCCCCTCGTAGAAGCACACGTACATCGAGCAGATCGCGAGCGCGAACATCGGGATGTTCATGCTGTACTCGATATACCCGTGGAGGAGCAGCCCCGCCAGGAGCACGTAACTCCTCAGCCGGCGGAAGAAGACGAGCGTCCCCAGGCAGAACTCGACCGCCAGGGTCCCGTAGGTGGTGAGGTAGATGAAGGGAGGGTCGTTGACAAAGGGCGGTACCGGGAACCGGGAGAACTCCTGGAGCCGCGCGGTGTACCAGGTGGCGGTGCCGTCCCGCCACAGCGAGCCCTGCCACTTGATCCAGACGGTCGTCAGGTAGATCAAGGCCACGTTGTAGGCGACCAGCCGCTGGGCCCAGAGCGACACGCTCGGCGGCTCGAGCCCCTCCTTGCCCTTCCAGACTCGGATCAGCCGATCGATCGAGCAGGCCGCGCCGCTCGGTCCCGCCGCAAGGTAAAGGGCGCAGATCCGGAGGACGGTGTCCCCCCCGTGCAGGATCAACGGGTTCCGGTGGTGGAGCGAGACCGCGCCGACCGCAAGCACGAGCGTGCTGGCCCGCGACCACAGTCCGAGGGCGGTCGTGAGCGCGGCGAGGGTGACGAGCGCGTAGAACGGCATCGTGATCCACGGGTCGACCACGCCGCCGAGCAGGTCGATGCGGGGGATCGAGAGTCCCAGCACCGTCTCGTTGGGGCCGAGCCAGCGGCGGGCGACGGCGGTGGGGACGAAACCGTGTTCCCCGAACCAGTCCTCCCAATCCGGCGCCAGCATCAGCAGGTTGACGAACCACAGTGCGCCGATGAGGATCCGGAAGAGCCCGAACCCTCCCGGGTTCGCGCGGCCGAACCAGTAGTTGTCGAGGTCGTGAAGCAGATCCTTCATCGCCACCCGGCGTTGCGGGCCAGATCCTCCGGGTCCACGGCCTGCTCGTAAAACATGAAGGAGGAGTACTCCTTCTGCTGGGTGAACCCGGGAGGCGCGACCGGGAGCCAGTGTCGCCTGAGGCGGACCCGCACGGGAGGATTGGCTGGATCCCTGGCGCTCAGGAGCGCGATCCGGTCGGCGAAGGTGGGCCAGAGCCAGGAGTTGTCGTCGGGCCGGACGCGCTCGAAGAACTTGCGATACCGCTCCTTCAGGTACTTCCGGGCGATCGGGTAGTCGTGAACCCGCGGATATCGGTAAGGGCGAACGGTCCCGTCTCGATAGACGATCTCCGCCGACCCGTACAGGTCCATCTGGGTGGGATTCGGGGCGAACATGTCCCAGTACTGCCACATGCCCGTCGAAAGCACGTAGACCCGGATCGGAGAGAGCTCCTTCAGCCGCTCCTGGCCGAACACGAGAAGGTGGTCCGTCCCCGCCGGCGGGCGCGAACCGTTCTGGACGCTGTCGGGCGGGTTCGGCAGACACCAGACCGTGATCGCCACGACGTGGAGCGCGACCAGGGCTTTGACCCAGGGGGGCGCGTTAGGCGTCGGGCGAGGGGCCTGTGGAACTTGCTTGCTCGACATCTCCCTGACGCCCGACGACTAACGCCTACCTCTCGATGTCCGCGAGGATCGGATCGAGCTCTTCGTTCGGACCGAGCGCCTCCCGGATCTGCTTGGCGAGCCCCCTTGCCTCCTCCTGGTGTCCCGCCCGCTTCGCCGCGAGGGCGAGGTTGACGTGGATCGGCAGGGAGCCGGGGTTGTTCTGCGCGGCAAAGCGCATCAGGTTGTAGGCGTCGTCGTGCCGGCCCTGCCCGTTGAGGGCGGTCGCCAACTCGCCGTAGGCCGGCTCGCAGGCGGGGTACATGTTGAGCAGACGGGTCGCGGCGTCCTCCGCCTCCGACCACTGCTCGAGCCGGTTGTAGGCGGAGGAGAGGAGCGCCCAGAGCTTCCAGTAATCCGCCAGCCAGTTGCGCAGCGGCTTCAGTTCGCGCACCGCCGTCTCGAAGTCTCCGCCCTCCATTTTCGTTCGGGCGTTGTCGACGCTCTCCACCCGCTTCGGCTGCTCGAGCTCGATGAGGCGGGCGTTGACGACCGCCTGGGTGTTGGCGTCGGGATTGCTCGCGAGCACGTTCCTGAGGGCCTCGAGGAGGTCGACCTCCCGGCCCGCCTGCTCGAGCACCTGGATGTATTCCATTTGGAGCGGGATGTCGTTCGGGGCGACGTCCAGGCAGTCCTCGTAGAAGTCCATCGCCCGGTCGAGGTCGCCCTTCTGCGTCAGGTACGGCGCATAGAAGCGCTTCAGGACCGTGTTGTCCTCCAACTGCGTCAGACCCTCTTCGAAAACCTGCTCCGCCTCCTGCTCCTTGCCCGCCTGGAGCAGCGAGTAGGCGTACTTGCCGCGCACCTCCCCGCTCTGCGGGTCCTTGTCGAGCTCCGATTTCCAGAGCGGGGGCACCTCGTGGGCCCGGCCCGTCTGGGTCAGGACCATGGCAAGGTAGTCGAGGGCGCTCTTGTCCTCGCCCCCCAGCTCGATCGCCTTTCGGAAGTTCCGCTCGGCGTTGACGGGCATGTTCGAGGCGAGCTGCTCCACCCCGAGCCGGGTGAACAGCGTCGGGTCGTTCGGCTCCCGCTGGATCGCCTTCTCGTACCAGTCCGCCGCTTTGCCGTGGTCGCCGACGGCGGCGTGCAGCTCGCCCATCGCGAGGTACGCCGGGAACGGCTCCGGCTGGATCTCGACCGCCTTCGCAAGAGCGTTCTGGACCATCTCGAAGTTCCCGAGCTGGTAGCCGGCGCACGCCCGGCAGAGCTGGACGAGCACATGGTACGGCCCTTCGAAGCCCGGGTCGCGCTGCATCGCGTCGAGAAGGCTGTCGATCGCGCCCTGGGGCGAGAACTCCTGCGTCACCAGCCCGTTCGCCTGCTGGATGTAGCCGAGCGAGTCGTACCCTTCCAGGAACGCGAGGAACGCCTCCGGATCCTCGGTCCCGAACTGCATCTGCTCGCCCGACAGGAACTCCGGCAGCCCGATCTGCATCTGGTTCGCGACCCGCTTCACCAGTTCATGGAGCAGCTCGAACACATGGGACCTGGGGTACACGAGCACGTCCTGGGCGATCGGCTCCTCCGAGTCGGGGCCGCTGAAGCGGTACGTGAGCTCGAAGTTCCCCTCGTTCTCCTTCAGCAGCCCGTCCAGGACGAGGTCGGCCTCCGACTGCTGGAAAAGGTCCTTGATCTGGTCGTAGGGCAGGAACTCGCCCTCCAGATTGACGAACGCCACCCGGTTCACGCCCTGCTGGTCGGGGATCTGCGTCAGGAAGCTGACCGCGTTGATGTCGGCTTCCGCGTGAACCCGAAGCTGTTCGGCGGTGAAGGCCGCGAACTGGCGACCATAGGCGGGCTTGGTCCCTTCGGCGGCGTTGTAGGGCAGGGAGGCGACTCTCATGCGCCGGAGTGTACCGGGTAAGGGTCGGTCCGGGACCTCCATGCCGGCTGGGAACGGGGGCTCCCTCGCCTACCCTTGTGTCGCTTGGCGTCCTTCGCGTCCGTTGTGCTGAAAAAGCTCATCGGACCAGGCATTGGAGCCCCTGCATGTCCTCTAGTCGAACATGAAGACGACCTTTCCCGCCTGCCCCGCCTTCATCAGCTCCATCGCCTGCTTGAACTCCGTGTAGTGCATCTCGTGCGTGATCACCGGATCCAGCCTCAGCTTGCCCGACTTCAGGAGCTCTCCCATCTGGTCCCAGGTCTCCCAGAGCCGCCGCCCGACGATCCCCTGCAGGTCGATCCCTTTGAAGATGAGCGCGTTGAAGTCGACCGACTGCATCGAATCCGGATAGACGCCGAGGAGCGAGATCCGGCCGCCGGGACGGGTGCAGCGGATGGCGAGGTCGAGCGCCGACGGGTGCCCGGACATTTCGAGCGTCGCGTCGACGCCGCCGGGAGCCGCCCTTTCGACCGCGCCGCAAGGGTCGCCGTCCTTCGGGTTGAGGATCACGTCGGCGCCCACCTTCTCGGCAAGCGAGATGCGGTAGGGGCTCACCTCGGTCACGATCACCTTCGCCGCGCCCAACGCCTTGCAGACGCTCGCGGCGAAGAGCCCGATGGGGCCCATGCCGGTGATCAGGACGGTGCGGCCTTCCACCGGGCCCGCCATCACCGTGTGCACGGCGTTGCCGAGGGCATCCTGGAAGCAGGCGATCTTCTTGGGGATCGATCGGTCCGTGGGGCGTGCGTTCTGGGCCGGGATCACGGTGAACGGCTGGAACCCGCCGTCGATGTCCACCCCCAGGATCTTCGTGTTGACGCAGACGTGCCCCTGGCCGTGAAGGCACTGCTTGCACACTCCGCAGACGATGTGCGACTCGCTGGCGACGAACTGCCCGACCTCCCGGTCCTCGACCCCCTCGCCCACCTCGACGACGGTCCCGCAGAACTCGTGCCCGATGATCCGGGGCGGCTTGATCCGGGACGCCGACCAAGGGTCCCACGAGTAGATATGGAGGTCCGTGCCGCACACGGAGGCCGCTTCCAGCCGAATCTTGACTTGTCCGGGGCCGACGGTCGGCTCGGGGACATCGACGATCTCGACCCCAGGCCCGGGCCGCACCTTGGCGATGGCTTTCACTGGTTTACCATTCTACTTGGCTCGCCCCAATCCCTCTGTGGCTCCGGAGCCCTTCCCCCTCGGGGGAAGGGTTGGGATGAGGGGTCGCAGGTACGAGGCTCCCGCTCCTG
>DASWVS010000497.1:0-1619 GCA_036401135.1 Fimbriimonas sp. | reverse complement strand
CAACCCAAATGGTCGAGTTATTCGGCTTCACCGGTCCGGCTCGCGGGATTTCGGTAGAATCTTTTGTTCCCCATGTCGCAACTCCTCCGCCCCCAAAAAGTTTCTCTCGCCGAGAAGCCTCGAGCGCGCCGGGGGACCTATTTCATCCAGACCTGGGGCTGCCAGATGAACGAGGAGGACACCGAGCAGATGGGGCTCTACCTCCAGGGGATCGGCTTCCAGCCCGCTCGCTCGCTTCTGGAAGCCCAGGTGGTCCTGCTGAACACCTGCAGCGTCCGCAAGAAGCCGGAAGACAAGGCGTTTTCCTTCCTCGGCGAGCTGGTCGAACTGAAGCAGGCCAAGCCGGACCTGATCCTCGGGGTATGCGGATGCATGGCGCAGGTGCGGGCCGACGAGATCCGGCGTCGCGCGCCGCACGTCGATTTCGTGCTTGGAACGGGCAACCTCGCCCTGTTGCCCGGGCTCGTGGAAGAGGCGGCGCAGCGGCGGCGGTTCCAGAAGCGTCTCGCACTGCCCGAGCGCAAAGGCGCGGTGGTCACGGAGATCCCACGGCGCGAGGTCGGCCGGGCGCCGAAGCTCAAGTCGTTCGTCCCGATCCAATACGGGTGCGACAAGTTCTGCAGCTTCTGCATCGTGCCCTCGACGAGGGGCCGGGAGCGGAGCCGTCCGGTTGCGGACATTCTGGAAGAGGTCGCGCGGCTGGTCGAACGGGGCACTCGAGAGGTGACCCTGCTCGGACAGACGGTGAATTCCTACGGCAAGAACCTGTTGGAAGGGAGGGTGCCGTTCAGCCGACTGCTCTGGCAACTGTCGGAGATCGACGGGCTTGAGCGAATCCGCTACACGTCCCCCTACCCCCGGGACTTCAAGGCCGATCTGATCGAGACGATTCGCGACTGCCCAAAGGTCATGGAGCACGTCCACCTGCCGCTCCAGTCGGGAGACGACGCCCTGCTCTCCGAAATGAAGCGGGCCTACACCGTGGACAGCTACCGCCGGATCGTCGATCAGCTACGGTCGACGGTTCCCGGCGTCGCGATCACGACCGACATGATCGTGGGGTTTCCGGGGGAAACGGAGGAACAGTTCGAGAACTCCTTGAAGGCGATGCGAGAATTGCGGTTCGACGGCGCGTTCATGTTCGCCTACTCGATCCGTCCCGGGACCCCCGCGGGCGACCGGAGCGACCAGGTCCCGGAGCCGGTGAAGAAGGAACGCCTCCACCGCATGATCGCGATGCAGAACGAGATCACCTGCGAGGTCAATGCCGGCATGGTCGGCCGAACGGTGGAAGTCCTGGTGGAGGGGACCTCTCCCAAGAACCCGAAGCGCCTGCAGGGCTACACCCGCGACTTCCGTATGGTCCACTTCCCCGGCAGCCCCGAGCGCGCCGGGCGCCTTGCGGCTGTGAAGGTCGTCGGGAGCCACCAGTGGGGCGTGACCGGCGAGTTGGCTTAGCTTCGGCCTCGCCGGCTAAAGCCGCTTGCCGTCGTATCGCTCCCGAACGTCGGGGTGGTTCCAGTTGATCACCAGCACCGAGTAGTCCGCCAGCTCTCCGGACCGCTTCTCGACCGCGACCACGCCCGCGTCCGACATGTAGTTGATGAGGGCCTTCCGCT
>DASWVS010000496.1:0-11401 GCA_036401135.1 Fimbriimonas sp. | reverse complement strand
CTCGCCTGGTAGTCGGAGCGGCTCGCCTTCTCTTCTCCCACGATCGCCTTGGTGAAGTAGTCGAACGTGCCTGAATCGGTGCCCGGGCCGTAGAGCTTGATCTCCTCGGCAGGCAAGCCCGCCCGCACGTCCGCCCAGGTTTTGACCTTGCTGTCCGGCTCCCAGATCTTCTTCAGTTCCTCGACGGTCAGCGTCTCCGTGAACGTGTTCTTGGGATTGACCACGACCGAAAGGCCGTCGAAGGCGATGGGGATCTCGATGAATTCGATGCCGTTCGCCTTCGCCGCGTCGATCTCCTCCTGCTTGATCGGCCGGGACGCGTCCGCGATGTCGATCTCGCCGGCGGAGAACTTCTTGAACCCGCCACCCGTTCCGGAGGTGGCCACAGTCACCTTGACGTCCGGCTGCTCCTTACCGAACTCCTCCGCGACAGCCTCCATGATCGGAGACACCGTGCTCGAACCATCGATGGCGATCTCGCCCGAGAGCTTGGTGCCCGGAGCGCTTCCGGCCTCGCCGCTTTTGCCGCAGGCTCCTATCGCGGTTACCACCGCCAGGGCTGCCGATAGCTTCAACCAAACCGCTGTTTTCATATGTTTATGACCTATTCAGGGCTCCCGCAAGGAGATGACCGGAAGCTACCGGCCCGCGTTTAAGGCTTTGTTAAGGAATCAAAGCGTCTAAAATCCGAGAACAGGGACCTCGGCCCGACGGCCGGGGTTTTCGATCGATATGAGAAAAGAGTGGAGCGGTTGGATCAAGACTCGCCAGTGGCGTGCCTTCGAGCAGGAAGCACGGAGCGATCCATCGCAGATGTTGGCGGATACGATCGGGGAGCTCCTGAAGGGGTTCGACGACAAGTCGGACCGGCGCGCCCTGAAGCGTATCCTCTACTTCCTGGAAAAGGCAGGCTACACGCCGCAGGAGCCGGACGAGGACAACCAACCCCCAACCGACCGGGCCCCCTTTGAAAGGGCCTATATGGTCAGCGCAGACGCGCAGGGCGACACCACGGTCGTCTACGCCTATCAGCGCGATCGCAAGGTCCGCTGGCTGCTCGCCCGGATCAACGAGACGCTGGGCGTGGTGGGGGCCAAGGAGGAGGAGTGTGCGGCCGAAGAAGCCGAAGCGAAGGCTGCGCGCTACGCCGAGAGCAGAGTCTTCCCCTCGGTGATGGCGGAAGTGCCCGCTCCGTTCGCACGATGGCGGCTGAAGCGCGCCCTGGCGCTGAACAGGAACGGCGCGCCGACGACGATCGCCTACTGGAGGTCGCACCTCGAGCAGGCGTCGGAAGTGCCGCATCCCGCCTTGGAGCTTCCGAGGCAGGCCGCCACCGAGGACGATCTGCGCACGACCGCGGTAGGCATGGACCCGACCCTCATGTGGCGCCTGGAGCTCGGTGCCGCGACGCCCCTGCTTCGAAGCCTTCAGGAGGCGCATCTGGATCGGGCGGAGATCTCGGAGAACGACCGGCGAACTCGGACGGATGCGATCATCGACGAAGCGAGAAACGAGGCTTTCAACGAGATCGCCATCCAGGACCACGCGACGCGGCTTCTCGACCTCGCCTACCTCCTCGACCGAGCGGGCCAGGCCGGTAGCGGCCTTCTGATGGCGGCCTACGACGAGCTGCGGGAGCGAGGCTGCGACAGCCAGTACGCCCGGGGGGTCATGGACAAGACGGTCGTGATCTACGTGGAGACGATGCGTGCCGCGGGGGACGCGCGGACGGCGAAGCGATAGATGACCCCGACCCGTCGAGAGCTTCTCAGGTGGTTCGGTTACGGGGCGGCGACGGCGGTGGCTCCGGTCTCCTACGGCGAGTTCTCATCCGGCTGGCTGGAGGTCGAACGCCATACGCTCAGGCTCCCGAGGTGGGATGCCGGCGGCTTCAAGGTCGCGTTGCTTTCGGATTTTCATACGATGGACGACCACCGGCTCGAGATCGGTGAAAGGGCGATCGACTTGGCCCTACTCGAGAAGCCGGACGCCATCCTCTTGGGCGGGGACTACGTCAACCTCGGAGACCGTCGCCGCCTAAAGCTGCTCGCGAGGCTCTTGAGCGGCTTCGAGCGGGCGCGTTGCCCCGTTCTCGCCGTCCTTGGCAACCACGACTATTGGTCGGAGCAGGCCCCGAAGATCATGGAGGTCTTTCGCTCGAGCCCCGTGCGGCTGCTCCGGAACGAGGCGGTCCCGATGGGCGGGCTGGTCGTCTGCGGCATCGACGATGGGATCAACCACAAGCAGGACCCGGCCTTCGTCGCCCGCTACGAGTCTCGAGATTCGGTCGTCGCCATCTATCACGAGCCGGACTTCGTGGGCGAGGTTCCGGCGAATGCGAGCCTCATGCTTGCAGGGCATACACACGGAGGACAGGTCTGCCTCCCCGGGGGAGTGCCCTTCCATCTACCCTACGGCGGCAGGAAGTACGTCGCCGGGTTCTATCCCGCGGCCACGGTCCCCGTATATGTGACGAGGGGCGTCGGGACGGTAGGGCCGGATTGGCGGCTCTTCTGTCGTCCGGAGGTGAGCGTGCTCACGCTCGAGAAGGCGTCTCCGTCCGACGTGCCCTGAGCCAAGCCCGGTATCCTCTCCCCAGCACGATGCGTCTTCGAAACCTAGCTTTTGTTGCCGGCGCGACCGGCGCGGCGATGGCCGCCTACGGCCACCTGGTGGAGGCGAGGAGACTGGTCGTCGAGAAGCGGACGCTTGCTCTCCCGAGATGGCCGGAACGGCTCAGGGACTTCAAGATCGCCGTGCTTAGCGACCTTCACGTCCGCAACGCATGGACAAGCCAGCTCGCGGCCGACGCCATCGCGCTCGCCCTCGACGAAGAGCCGGACATGGTCGTGCTCCCCGGCGATCTCGTCGACAGCTGGCACTACGAGACCCCGAAGCAGATCGGCGACCTCCTCGAGCCGCTCCTGCTGATGGACGGCAGCGTCGTGGCGATCCCCGGCAACCACGACTACATCGATTCCGAAACCGACCTCCTGCAGATGATCCTCAACGAACTCAACATCCGCTTCCTGCGGAACGAAAGTTGGAGGCACCTCGGCATCACCTGGGTCGGGATCGACAGCGCGTCCGCCTATCAGGCGGATGTGGTGAAGGCGTTCCACGGGGTCCACTCGGATCCGGTGATCGCCCTCTGGCACGAGCCCGACCTGGTTCGCCGCCTTCCGAGAGGCGTCGCCCTCCAGATCAGCGGGCATGGACATGGACGCCAGTTCGTGTTCCCGGGAGGGTTTGCCCCCATGCACACCAAGTTCGGCAAACGCTATTCCGGCGGGTGGTACCCCGATGCCCCCACCCCGCTCTACGTCTCGCGCGGGATCGGCACCACGCTGCTCCCTATCCGGTTCAACTGCCCGCCCGAGGTCTCGATCCTGAAGCTCGTCCCCGGGGACCTGCCAACGGAAGTCAAACTCCATGAAAAGCACGCTTGACTTCGAAAGGCTCGCCAACCGGCACAAGGATGCCGTCTATCGGCAGATGGTGAGGGTGTGCGGCAGCCATGAGGATGCGGAGGACGCCTTGGCCGAGGCCCTGCTCAGCGCCTATAAGGCCGCGGACAACCTGAGAAGCGAGGAAGCCTTTCGAGGGTGGCTCGCGACGATCGGACGCCGAGCCTGTCTGAGGCTGCGCCGACGCGACCTGGTCGCCCCCATCCTCGCCCTGAACGACCTCGAAGTGCCGGCGGACGGAAGCCTGGAAGAGGAGGTCGAGCTCGGTCGGATGAAGGGATGCGTGAATGCGGCGGTGACGGCGCTGCCCGACATCTACCGCGACACGTACGTTCTGCGCGAGATCGAAGGACGGTCCGCCGAGGAGGTCGCCAAGGAACTCGGCCTCAGCATCGCCGCGGTGAAGTCCCGCCTGCACCGGGCGCGCAAGCTCGTCCGCGAACACCTGGACCAGTCGCTCTGCACCGCCTGATCCGAATCCTTTGCCCGGTTCCATGCCTCTTTCGGAGAGGAAGGCGCGGGAAAGCCCGCGCCGGTGAACCGAGAAATGACGACCGTCAACTGGAAAGGAAACCGAATCTTCGAAGCAGCTCCGCCCAGCGGAAACCGATTTGTGATGGATGCGTATCCGGAGTCGGGCGGGCAGGACCTCGGCCCGACGCCGATGGAGGCGTTCGTGGCGGGCGCCGCCGCGTGCTCGGCGATGGACGTGATCCAGATCCTGGAGAAGAAGCGCCAGAAGGTGGACTCGTACCGCGTCGAGATCGAAGGGACGAGAACGCCCGAGGGGATCTATCCTCGTCCTTACGTGTCGCTGACCCTGCGCCACATCGTGGAGGGGGAGGGACTTTCGGAGGAAGCGGTCGCCCAGGCCGTTCGGTTGAGCGACGAGAAGTACTGCTCTGTGATCGCCACCCTCCGGTTCGCGCCGGCGGTGGAGTCGGTCTACGAGGTCCGCTCGCGGCTCGGCGAGGAGTGCCTGAAGTAAACTAATCCCGGCGCGCCCTTGTAGCTCAGTGGATAGAGCAACCGCCTTCTAAGCGGTAGGTCGTGGGTTCGAGTCCCGCCGGGGGCGCTTTCGGTCTGGTTCGGCAAGGTTGTGCCATCATAATCCTTCCTTCCATGTCCGACCGAACCCGCCTGCTCTCGTCCGTCGTCGAGATCGCCGTCCGTGCCGGCGACGCGATCCTCGAGGTCTATGCCCTCGACTTCGCCTCCTACGAGAAAGAGGACAAGTCGCCTCTGACGGAGGCGGACCTCGCCTCGCACCGGATCATCGTCGACGCGCTGTCGAAGCTCACGCCCGACATGCCGATCCTGTCCGAGGAGTCCAGGACGATCCCCTACGAAGAACGCGTCGGTTGGCGGACGTTCTGGCTCGTCGATCCCCTGGACGGGACGAAGGAGTTCATCAAGAGGAACGGCGAGTTCACGGTCAACATCGCGCTGATCGAGGACGGGGAGGCGACGTTGGGCGTCGTGTACGCGCCCGTGCTCAAGACGACGTTCGCCGCAACCCGGGGGGAAGGAGCGTGGGTCGAAGCCGACGGGGCGAAGAGCCCGGCCAGAGTCCAGGCTTACCGCGGAGGTCCCCTCAAGATCGTCGCCAGCCGCTCGCACGCCGGGCCCGAGACGGAGGAGCTGATCGGCCGGCTTCGGCGGGAGGTGCCCGAGATCGACCTCGTCTCGATCGGGAGTTCGCTCAAGATCTGCCTGGTGGCACAGGGCGCGGCGCACCTCTATCCACGGCTGGGTCCAACGATGGAGTGGGACGTCGCGGCGGCGCATGCCGTCGCCAGCGAGGCGGGAGCGAGAATCACGGACGTGCAGGGGGCGCCCCTCCGCTACAACAAAGAGGATCTTCTGAACCCTTACTTCCTCGTCGCCGCCCCGGGTGTGCCCGAGGTCTGACCGCAAAAAAAGGAACGCCCGGCATCGCCGGGCGTTCTTGCAGACGGGTTGTCTCGGATTAGCCTTCGATCGCAGGATGCGAATCGCCGACCGCGAGGATCCTCTGGAACCGGGTGTTCGGAATGAGAACCGCGGTACCCATGCGCTGGAGACCGTCTCGGAAGACGACCTTCAGGTCATAACCCTCTTTCCAGGCGAACAGGTCGCCGCTTCCGTTGTGGTCGACGTCGGCGACGCCCACCCACTCGGAAAGGATCAGGAACGAGTTGAAGGCGGTCTGCCGAAGCTGGACGGCCTTCTTACCCTCGAAGAACAGGTCCTTGACCTTCTGGGTGTTCGGGTCCACCATTTCGATGTCGCAGTCGCCATCGCCATCGAGGTCCGACACGCCGATCGGCTGGATGTAGGTGCCGAAGTCGATGCCTCGGACGTCCAGGTCGATCAGGAACCGGTTGCCACCGACGCCAAGCTGGTAGGTGTTGAAACTGAAGGTCTCAGGTCGGAAAACCACCATCTCGGCGTTGCCGTCGCCGTTGAAGTCGCAGAAGCCCAGGACCTCGGTCCGGACGCCCGAGAAGTCGAAGAACTCCTGGCGATCCCACATCTGGCCGTCGGCCGTGTATCGCTGAAGGACGATCCCCTCGTTCCCGAAGGTCGTGTAGGCGACTTCGAAGCCCTGCGAGTCGCGGCCCATCTCGCCGATCGCGTAGGAACTGGCGTCGGTCGGAAGGAGCTGGTTGAGGACGATCTTCTGGTTGACGGCGCCGGCGGCGTCGAGGTGATAGACCACGCCGCGAGTCGTCGTCTTGTTCTGGGCAAGAACCCAGGCGTCGGCATAGGACGAGGCGGTAAAGGCTACCGCCGCAAGCAACGTCGCTGCTTTGACAAAATTCATTGATTGACTCTCCCTTCTCGCAAAGCCTCGTTGAGGCGTCGAGAACATTACGAACCAAGTCTGAAGACCCAGGGACGCAACAAAATGTTCCCCAGGATTCCAGGTTCGATCGATGCCGCGATGCAGCGAGGGGGTTGTCACTGCAGAACGCAACCGGAGAGTTTCAGGAATGACGAACCGGCTCAACCAAATCGTTCGCCGCCTGGAAAGGTTTTCTCCCTAATTCTGGACATTCGATGGATCGAGAATGCGGAGGAGCAATCGATCCGCGCCGTGCCGAACCGGATCCAGACACGGCAGCCCCGTCTCATCCTCGACGAGCCGGCAGGCGCGCGCCGCCTCGTCGTCGGATTCGATGTGGAAAGTGTTCAGGGCGACCGCGGCGACCGTGGGAGCCTTGTAGGTCCCGCAGGCGGCCGCGATGTCCTGGTAAAGCCTTGCCACGCACGATAGCGGCGGGATGGGCACCTCGGGCAGCCTCCAAAGGTGCCTCTGTCCCGCGCGATGGCACAGGACGAGGTGCGTCGGCATGGCCCCGCGGATCAGCGGAAGCGTCGCCGAACTGCCGGGGTGCACGATCGATCCCTGCCCCTCGATCAGGACCAGTTCCGCTCCCGCCGCGCGCATCACCTCGGCTTCGATGGCCCCGGCGGCGAAATCCATGCGGATGGCGTCGAGCGGGACGCCGCGGCCCGTGACGGTGATGCCGATCTGGCCGGTGGCGACGAACTCGGCGTCGATGCCTTTTGCGCGAGCGGCGTGGAAGATCTCGAGCCCCGTCGTCATCTTTCCGATGCCCATGTCGGTCCCGACGAGCAGCACGCGAAGGTTTCCGAGGCCGGCGGCGCGTCCGGAGGAGGGTTGCAGCCCTTCCGGCTCCACCCGGACGTCCCAAACCCACTGCCCCGGGTCCAGGTTCGGATATCGCGGCGCCAGGAGGTCATGCAGTCCGTTCAGAATCGACAGGCCCCTCGCGACGGCGTCGTCGATCGTGGCGTACCACTCGGAAGGGATCAGCCCGCCCGTGGGCGCGATCCCGAGGATCAGAACCTCCGCGCCTCTCCTGACCGCCTCCTCGACCGTCGCCACGATCGGTACCGCCTTCGGCATCCCCGCAACCTCGGCCATGTCGCGTCCGGCCTGCTCGGAATCGACGACGCAGGCGATCGGGTTCGGAGAGTAGCGGATGACGCCGAAGCCCATCTTGCCCCGGGCGTCGCCGGTCGCGCCTTCCATGAAGATCGCGACCCGCTGGTCCTTATTAAGCATCGAGGCGGGCTCCATGTCCGGGAGAGTCGCCGGGGACGACGACGCCGTCCTCGATCGCCGCTCCGCTCGCGGGGTCCGGATCCAGGTTCAAGTGAGAGTCGAGGTCGATGTGGTCGAACAGCGCCCCGATCGATGCCCCCGCGGCGATGGCGACGCTGGACTCGCTCATGCAGCCGATCATCGTCTTGAGTCCGTGGGCACGGGCGGTGGCGACGATGCGCACCGCCTCGGTGATGCCGCCGCACTTCATCAGCTTCAGGTTGATGCCGTCGACGTACTGCGCCCACCTGGGGATGCTCTCGCTGAACCGGCAGCTTTCATCGAGGAAGATCGGCAGCTTCCTCGGCTGGAGCTTCGGCAGGTCGGCTTCCTCTCCCTCCGGCAACGGCTGTTCGATGTAGTCCACCCCCCGGGAAGCGAGCCAGGCGTCCATCATCAAGGCCTCCTCCACGGTCCACCCTCCGTTCGCGTCCACCCTCAGCTGCACGCGGAACGGCTTTGCCGCCTCGGCCGCGGCCTCGAAGTGGGCTTTGTCGTGCTCGCGCCCTTCGGGCGACCCGAGCTTGATCTTCAGGCACTTCGCTCCCGTTCTGCGAAGGATGTCGGGGACGCGTTCGCGCGTGATCTCGGGCGGGTTGATGCCGATGGTGACGCTGGTCGGGACGGTCGTCTTCGGCAAACCGAGGAGCCGGAAGAGCGGCATGCCTGCCTGCTTGGCGAGCAGGTCCCAAAGCGCGATGTCGAGCGCCGCGATGGCGGGCGGGTCGATCTCCGCCGCCCGCATCCTTCGATAAGCTTCGTGGGGCGAGGGCAGCCCATCGCCCGAAAGCCCTTTCACGAAGTCCTGAAGATGCGCCATGCCTCGGGGCGCCGTCCAAGCCGAACCCGTGGACGGCGAGTGCTCGCCGACGCCGGTGAAAGACCCGTCGGTCACGAAGACGAACAGGTTCTCCGACGAGGCCATCGTCCCCCGGCTGATGGCCAAAGGGTAGAGCTTCTTGAGCTCGAGGAGGCGGAACTCGACCTGCATGAAGCGCAGGATACTATACGGATCGCATCCCTCTCGTAAGGTCCGCCGTCAGCGGCGGGCGCTGCATCCCAAACGCGTGCCGATCCAAGGATGCGGCATCGACGGGGCCAAGGAACCGGAAGCGGAACGCGTGCACCCCCTGGTCGGAGAATGCCCTCAGCTCCATCGCGTAACCGGGGTGCGGATCGTGCCAGGCCATCATCGGAGACCGCAACAGCGTGAGTCGAAGGCGCTCGGGAGTCGCATCCGCCGCGTACACCTCGGGACAGACCACGGACAGCCGGTCGGTGCGTACCCAGTCGCGGACCGGGCGCTCCTTTCCGTCCAGCGCCCGGACCAAAGAGCCCCCCATGATCCCGTCCTCTCGCTCGGTGAAGGGCCCGGGAAGGACGAGCTTGAGCAGCTTGTGCTGCTCGCGCCAGTGGACCCGGAGCGTCCAGTCGATCCATCCGTGAATGTAGTCCACGCTCCGCAGCAAATCGATCCGGCTGTCGCCGAGGGTGCACTCTTGATGCACGGTCGCCCGAACGCTGCCGCGCTCCACCTGCCGCTGCCGGCTCCAGGACGAGATCTCGAGAGGATCCTCGCGATACGCATCGACCCCGTGCGACCAGGTGTCGGATCTTTCCCTGAAGAAGTGCAGGAGCGGCTCGGGAGGACCCTCGAACCAGACGATAGGCTGATACTTCGGCTCGCCTGGCGACTCTTCGATGAAGAGGCTCCGCATCTCCCCCGGCTCGAGCTTCACCGGGAAGAGGATGCTCGGCATCCCGTCGTGCAGGTCCTGCATCATCGCCTCGCTCCGGATGCGCTGATAGGGAATGGGGTTTCCCTTTTCGTCCGCCAGCGTCCAGCCCGGCTCCCATCGGCGCCAATCGAGCCAGGGATCGTGGGCCACCAGCCCCTCGAACGGCAGGTCGGACGCGTTCCAGACCACGATCCGCTGGCGAGGATCGGGCGGAAGCTCCAGCATCTTGCGCCGGAATGCAACCTGCAGCTGGTCGTCCGCCACCGCCTTCGCCAACCCCAGCTGGTCGAGGATTTGAGGGTAGGCGCTCGGCAGGCAGGTCCCGCCCAGCGTGTCGTGGAAGTGGGCGAAGCAGACATTCTGCTTGGCCTGGAGACCTCCTCCCCCTGCCCCCTCCTCCAAGCCGAGCCAGTTGGAGGAGGGGGTTTCGAGCGCCTTCACCGAGTCCACCTGCCTCAGCCGATGCTCCGCCTCTCGTACCGCCGTCTTGACCGGGCGGTACACGCTGTAGCAGCCGACCGCGTGCATTTGAAGCTCTCCCACGACCAGCGGAAGCTCCGCCCCTTCCACCGCGTCGAAGAACCGCGAAGGCGACGAGAACTCGAGCCTCACGCCGGGGAGGGAGTCACGACGTTCGCGGCACCACGCGATCTGGGCCTCGGTCGGCCCGCCGCCATGATCGCCGACGCCGACGAAGCACATCGTGTGCGCGACCCCCTCGGGAAGACCTTCCGTCGAGGCCAGGACGTGCTCCTCCGTGATCTCTCGAACCGTGTAGGCGCGGGCGATTCGGAAAACGACGACCTCGGGGCCGTCCTCGCAACCCCGCCAGCGGAAGATTCGCGCGGGAAGCTCCATCTCGTGCTCCTGAGGGCGCATCATTACATAGCGGTCCTGGCCGTGCCGGCGCAGAAGGCCGGGAAGGAAGGCGCTGTGGCCGAAGGAGTCCACGTTGTAGGCGATGCGGGGAAACCGCCCGAACCGGCTCTCGAAGTACTCTCGACCAAGCTCCGCCTGCCAGTCCATCGCCCAACCGCTCGGAGCGTTGCAGTCCGGCTGGATCCACCACCCGCCCACGATCTCCCAGCGGCTGTTCTCGACGTGCTCCCTGATCCGGCCGAAAAGCTCGGGATCGACCCGTTCCACCTGGTGGTAAACCCAGGCTTCGCCGCGGGTGAAGACGAGCTCGGGGTTCGCATCGAGCCGGTCGCAGGCGCTTCGGCAGGTGGCGAGGGCCTCGTCGAGGCCGTACTGCCAGGGCCAGAGCCAGACCGGGTCGAGGTGGGCGTTGAAGACGAGATGGACCGTCATAGGTCCATCTTAGTACCGGGGCGCGCGGACGCGACCGTTATCTCAGCGCGATCCGCTGGGCGGTTTCCGCCAGTTCCCGATGCTCTCGCGAGCCGATGAGGATCGCCGAGCCGTGGTCGAACTCCCAGGCCACCATGTTCATGCCTTCGGCGCTGCCGACACGAAGGGCCATGCCCCGCACCACCAGGGTCGGCATGGAATCGAAGTCGAGGGCTCCCGACACGACCATCAGAGCCATGTCGCCGTTCGCGTCCCGCAGTGTGAGCCGGGTCGCCCTTCTCCCGTTGATCTCGCCGACCGCGCCCCCGAGGATGTCGAGCCGGTCCGGGTCGAGGGACATGTTCGCTTCGCCGAGCATGGCGTCGAGGTAGGCGTCGCGGGCCATCGTGTTCCGCATCGGAGGCGTCCGCGTCGGGATCAGGTTCGTCGCGGCGTGGACGATGTCCTCGCTCGCCACTCGGTTCCCGGCGATCCCTCTCTGGGCGATCCCGCCGGCGAGGATGAAGAGGAAGAACACGCCGCACATCGCCCAGGCGTATCGGCCGACGACGCGTTCGACGCGCCGGGAACGATCGATCTCGTGGAGCCGTTCGACGCAGCCCCGCCACTCGGCGCGGCAGTCTTCTTTGAGGCTCCGGGAGGAAAGGCAGTTCTTCAAGGCGACGATGCGTTCGAACTCCTCTTTGCCCTCGGCATCGGTCTCAAGCTTCCGCCTCAACTCTGAGGTCTGCTCTGCGGACAGTTCGCCGTCCGCGAGCGCGTGCAAATCC
>DASWVS010000495.1:0-7956 GCA_036401135.1 Fimbriimonas sp. | reverse complement strand
GAGGTCGGGATCGAAGTGGCGGCCGGTCTGGTACCGGATCTCGTTGGCGATCGAGGACCAGTCCATCGCATGCTTGTAGGCGCGGTTGCTGCCCATCGCGTCCATGGCGTCGACGATGCCGAAGATGCGGGCGTTGAGGGGGACTTCTTCGCCGGTCAGGCCGAGGGGATAGCCCTTGCCGTCCCACTGCTCATGGTGGGACCGGATCACGTCGAGGCTCACCTCGAGGTCGGAGAAGGGCGCGACGAGATCGGCTCCCAAGATCGGGTGGGCGTTCATCAGCTCCCGGCTTGCCCGGTCGAGGGGCTTCGAACTCCTTAGGATGCTGACGGGGATCTTGATCTTCCCGATGTCGTGGAGCAGCGCCCCGTAGGCGAGGGCCCGGAAGTCTTCGCGCGAGAAGCTCCAGCCGAGCTCCCGCAGCTTGGCCGCATAGCTCAGGGTGAACCACATCACGCGCTCGGAATGCCGCCGGGTGTCGGGGTCGGTCATCTCCAGGGTCGCGAGCAGGCCGCCGACGATCGGCGCGGTCGGCTCCAGCGTTACCGCCCTCGGATCGCATCGCATGGCGTCGACGATGACCCTGCCGACGGCCATCGGGTCGTCGAGGTCGGCCTCGTTCAGGCTGGCGGCCTCGACCAACGCCATGGTCGGCAGGTCGCGGATCGGCCCTCCGTAGACCATGTTCTTGCCGATGCTTTTCGCGGCGTAGAGGGAGCGGTCGGCGGACTCGATCAGCTCGTCGATGCTCATGGAGATCCGCCACTCGGCGTAACCGATGCTCACGGTGACGGCGCGGTTGTCGACCGGGCTCCCGGCGACGGCCGCCCGAACCTGGTCGGCAACCGTCGCCGCCCCTTTCGCGCTCTCGCCGCGCAATAGGACCGCGAACTCGTCGCCTCCGAACTTGGCGGCGAAGGCGTCCTCGGGGAGCGAGTCGCGGACGACCTTGCCGACGACGCGGAGCGCCTTGTCGCCGGCAGGGTGGCCGAACTCGTCGTTGTACTGCTTGAAGAAGTCGACGTCGATCAGGAGCACGGCGGCCGGGGACGGGAGGTCCCTCTGGGCACGCTCGAGCTCCTCGTAAAAAGCCCGATGGTTCCAGAGGCCGGTGAGGCCGTCGACGAGGGCGAGGCGCGCGAGCCTCGAGTTGGCCTCTTCCAGTTCCTCATACTGCTCCGCGAGCTTCGCGCGACTCCTTCCCAACTCGATATAGGCGTACTGCTGGCCGTCGTAGAGCTGGTTGTTCTCGTAGACGGCGAAGAGCTGATGGGCGACGATCGCCACCATGAACATGAACAGGAAGACATAGAGCCCGTTCAGGATGTAGTGGCTCGGCTGGCTGTTGAGGGCGTAGGCGACGAGGCCGACGCAGAACGGCAGGAAGAGGGTCGGTGCCGCCTGCAGCCAGCGGGTCACGTTCGGGCGGCTCCACTCGGAGCGCTCGGGGTCCATCTGCTCCGGCCAGCGGGCGAGGGAGTAGCGGATCCATCCGCCGGCGAGGTTGCAGATCACGCAGGCGAACGGCCACATCACGACGGCCGGGGTCGTGGTGGGGTGGGGACCGCCGAACTTGCGCATCGTGAAGAGGCCGTCGCCGAGCGCGAGGGCGAGGACGACGGCGGAGACCATCCACGTCGCGGGGCGCATCGCGGGCTGAACGCCGCGCCAGATCGCCATCACGAGGAGCACGATCATCAGCAGGTCGGCGAACGGGTAAACCGCCGTCATCACGAACCCCGACGGGGGCATCGTGCTTTTCTGGTAGAGCGGCCCCAGGGCGAACACCCAGACGATCGCGGCCAGGCCGAAGAAGAAGATCAGCGAATCCGACAGGATCTTCGGCAGCGCGATCCTGGGGACGGGGCGCGTCGGCCAGAGGAGGAGGGCGCTCGCGATCAGCAGGGGCGCCATCGTGTTCAGGATGTCCGAGGGGAACGGCGGCAGCACCGTGTCGGGAAGGTAGATCCGCTCGATCACCTGGAGGACCGTCGACAGGCTGTAGGTGATCGAGACGGACGCCAAAAGCTGCGGCACGATCGCGGCCAGCTCCTTGCGGGTCGTCCGGGGGCCCGAAAAGCAGAGGTGGAGGCCGATCAGCGGAACGAGCGCGTGGCCGATGCTGTTGAACCACTTCCAATCGGCGTGGTTTGCCAGGGCCGACTTGTTGACGACGTAGTACAGGACGACGACCGACAGAAGGCCCAGCCCGCTCCACAGGTGGAACCGCGCCGGCACTCCGCTTTCCTGCCGATCGTTCGCTACGTCCGCAACCATAGCTATGACATCTTACAGTTTCGTAAGCCGAAGGACCCCGAAGTGTTGCGGGGTCTGTTCGATCTTGCTTTATTGATGGCTACCTAGGTGCCGCGCAGCGCCTGGTCGAGGTCGGCGAGGATGTCGTCGACGTTCTCGAGGCCGATGCTCAGTCGGATGTAGTCCGGAGTCACTCCGGACGATGCCTGCTCCTCCTCGGAAAGCTGCTGGTGGGTCGTGCTGGCGGGGTGGATGACCAGCGATTTCGCGTCTCCGATGTTGGCGAGCAGGGAGAAGATCCGGAGGCGGTCGATGAACTTGAGCGCGGCTTCGTAGCCGCCCTCGATGCCGAACCCGAGGATCGCGCCGAACATGCCCCGATGGTGGCATCGCCGCGCGCGATCCCGGTCCTTGTCGGTTTCGATACCCGGGTACAGCACCCACGTCACCTTGGGGTGGTTCTGCAGAAACTCGGCGACGCGGCTCGCGTTCTGAGAGTGCCGTTCCATCCGCAGATGAAGGGTTTCGATCCCCTGGAGGAAGAGGAAGGCGTTGAACGGGGAGACGGCGGCGCCGGTGTCGCGGAGGCCTTGGACGCGGGCTTTAAGGCCGAACGCGACGTTGCCGAGGCCGGGGAAATTCTGAAATACCTCCCAGAACTTCAGCCCATGGTAGCTGGGATCCGGTTCGGTGAAGTTGGCGAACTTGCCGCTGGCGCCCCAGTCGAAGTTGCCGCCGTCGATGAGCACGCCGCCGATCGAGGTGCCGTGCCCGCCGATGAACTTGGTGGCGGAGTGGACGACGACGTTCGCGCCGAGGTCGAACGGGCGAAGCAGGTAGGGCGTCGGCATCGTGTTGTCGATCATGAGCGGGATGCCGGCCTCGCGGGCGATCTTGGACGCCTCCTCGAACGGGAATGTGTCGAGACGCGGGTTTCCGACCGACTCGCCGTAGATGAGCCTCGTCTTGTCGGTCAGGGCACGGCGAAAGCCCTCGGGATCGCTCTGGTCGACGAACTTGACGTTGATCCCCAACTTCGGCAGGGTGTAGTGGAAGAGGTTGTACGTGCCTCCGTAGAGCGAGGACCCGGAGATGATCTCGTCGCCGGCGTGGGCGATGGTGGTGATGGCGAGGGTGGCGGCGGCCTGGCCGCTGGCGGTCGCCACGGCGTGGGTCCCCCCTTCGAGCAGCGCCATGCGCTCTTCGAACACGGCGGTCGTGGGATTCATGATCCGCGTGTAGATGTTCCCGAACTCCTGGAGGGCGAAGAGTCGGGCGGCATGCGCCGTGTCGTCGAACACGTAGCTGGTCGTCTGGTAAATGGGGACCGCCCTCGACTTGGTGACCGGATCCACCTGCTGGCCGCCGTGCAGGGCCAGGGTTTCGAAGTTCTGTCCTCGGTTCGTCTCACTTTCGCTCATTGGAAACCTCCTTCATCGGCTATGCATCCTAGCCGATTCGCCACCCCGAGATGCCATTCCCCAAACGAGCCGTCCCGATGCGGCTGGACATCGAAATCTTGAACGGATCCTCCGCTCCGGCTCCCTAACGATGGGGAACCGGATCGCCAGGGTGGAACCGCCCCTCTCGATACTCGAACGAACCCTCCAAGCCTTCTTTCGCATTCGGCCCGATCCAGAGGAGGAATCGGCCGGGTTCGACGACGAACCGCTCGTCCGGAAGATAGAACCCCAGGTCCTCCTCGCCCAACTCGAAGCTCACGACCTTTTCCTCGCCGGGGTCCAGGGCGACCTTCTCGAAGCCGCGCAGCTCCTTCGCGGGGCGCGTGATCGAGCCGACGAGGTCCCGGACGTAAAGCTGGACGACCTCCTCGCCGGGCCGGTCGCCGGTGTTTCGGACTGACGCGGCGCACCGGAGGCGGTCTCCGCCCTCGATCTCCAACCGCGAGTAGCCGAACCGGGTGTAGGCGAGCCCGAAGCCGAACGGGAGGAGGGGCTGGTCGCTGCCGTCGATATACCTTCCTGCAGGCGGGTCCGGCCTTCCGGTGGACTTGTGGCTGTAGTAGAGCGGCACCTGGCCCACCGACCGTGGGAAGGTCACGGGCAATCGGCCGGAGGGGCTGGATTCGCCGACCAAGATGCTCGCGATGGCGGTCCCGCCCTCGCCGCCCGGGTGGAAGGCCCAGACGACGGCGTCGGCGTGGTCCATGATCCACTCGATGGCGAGGGGGCGTCCCGCCACCACCACGACGACGAGGGGCTTCCCGACGGCCGCGAGGGCTTCGAGAAAGGTCTGTTGGCCGGGGGGCAGCTCGAGCGACTGGGTGGAATTATCTTCGCCGCTGCGGCCGGGCGACTCGCCGACAACCGCCACAACGACGTCGCAGAACCGGGCGCGCGAAACGCAGTCGTCGGCGAGGACGGCGTGCTCGACCCGCCCGAACCTCTCGCGCATGGCAGAGACGATCGAGACCACGTCGTCCTTCTGGCCGTCGAGGGTCCAGGTTCCGAAAAGCTGGGACTGCACGTCCGACATCGACCCGAACACGCCGAGGGTCTTTCCCCGGACCGGGAGCGGAAGCAGGTCCTCCCTGTTCGAGAGGAGCACGACCGACGCCTTCGCGAGTTCGAGCGCGTTCCGCCGGTGGTCGTCGCGCAGGTGGACCGTCCGCGCCAGCGCCTCGTCCGTGTAAGGCCTTTCGAACAGTCCCAACCTCAGCTTGAGCCTCAGCACACGTCGGACGGCATCGTCCAGAAGCTCCTCGCCGACGGCGCCCCGCTCGACCAGCGAGGCGAGCTCCTGGATGTAAACCTCGGACACCATGTCCATGTCGAGCCCGGCCTCCAGCGCCAGGCGCGCGGCTTGGGCACGGTCCTCGGCGACTCCGTGCTGGACCAGTTCGTCCACCGAGGCCCAGTCGCTGACGACCATCCCCTCGAAGCCCCACTCATTCTTGAGGACTTCCCGCAGGAGGTGCCGGTTGGCGGTCGATGGGATCCCGCCGATCTCGTGAAAAGCCGACATCACCGACGCCACGCCCGCTTCGACCGCGGCCTTGAACGGGGGCAGGTAAACGTTCCGCAGGGTGGCCGGCGTGATCTCGGTCGTGTTGTAGTCCCGCCCCCCTTCGGCGGCGCCATAGCCGACGTAGTGCTTGGCGCAGGCGGCGATCCTTTGGGGGTCGGAGAGGTCGGATCCCTGCAGCCCCCTCACGGCGGATCGGGCCATTTGCGAGGCGAGGAAGGGGTCCTCGCCGTACCCTTCCGCGATCCGGCCCCACCGGGGGTCGCGGGCGATGTCGAGCATCGGCGTGAACGTCCAGTTGAGGCCGTCCGCGCGTGCTTCGCGGGCGGCGTCGGCGGAGGCGCGCTCGACGAGTCCCGGATCCCAGGCGCAGGCTTGGCCCAGAGGGATGGGAGCTACCGTGCGGTGCCCGTGGATCACGTCGCGCCCGAAAAGCAGGGGGATACCGAGCCGCGACTCCTCCACCGCGAGATGCTGGAGTTCGTTCAGGTAGGAGGCGAAGACGCGCTCCTGGGCGACGTTGCCGGCGGTCGGGTTGGTCGCGCACAGGACCGAGCCCACGCTGCCCGCCCGGATCGAATCGTGGTCGAGGTTTTGGGAGTTGGGGACCTGGTTGAGCTGGCCGATTTTCTCGGCGAGAGTCATCTGCGACAGGAGCCGCTCGATCCGCTCCTCGATATCACGTTCTTGGGGCATGGGCCGTGAGGGAGTGTATCCCAGCGGCTATCCTGAACGTTGATGAAGGCGGACGAGGCGCTTCGGCGGTGGATCGACCAATGCCGGCCGGAGATGGCGTGGAAGCCGGGGACGTTGGACGCGATGCGAGCCTGGCAGGACGCGCTCCGGATGCGGCTGAGAGAGGCGGTCGGCATTACCCGCTTCTCGACCGTAGACACCGCTCTTCACGTCGTCCGGGAACACCCCGGAAGTGGATATCGGCACTTCGAGATCGCCTTCGACAGCCGCGAGTCGTGCCGCGTGAACGGGCACCTTCTCCTGCCGGAGGGGATCGAAGCGCCGCGGCCCGGCATCCTGTGCCTGCCCGGGCACGGCGTTGGGGTGGACGCGATCGTCGGACTTGCGGAAGAGCCCTACCACGCCGATTTCGCGCTGCAGTGCGTGCGGCACGGGTACCCCACCTTGGCGATCGAGCAGTGCTCGTTCGGCAAAAGGAGGTCGAACGATTTGTTCTGCTCTTGCCATGCGGACAGCACGACCGCCCTGATGTTGGGCGAGACGGCCACCGGGTGGAGGGTCTGGGACGCCATGCGGGCGCTGGACCTTCTGTCCGACCATCCATTGGTCGATGCAAGACGGCTGGCGACGATGGGGATTTCGGGGGGAGGGCTGACGAGCCTTTGGACGGCGGCGCTCGACGAGCGGGTCGCCGTGGCGGTGGTCAGCGGGTACTTCAACACGTTCCGCGACTCGATCCTCTCGATCAACCACTGCGTCGACAACTTCGTGCCGGGGGTCCTTCGGCTGTGCGAGATGCCGGATTTCGCCGGACTGGTGGCGCCGAGGAGCCTGTTCGTCGAGGGAGGAGAGCGGGACGATCTCTTCCCGATCGAAGCCTTCTATCGAGCGGTGTCGATCGCGGAGGGCATCTACGAGGCGTTCGGAGTGCCCGAGCGGTTTGGCTCCGAGGCGTTCGAGGGAGAACACCAGTTTCACGGTGCCAGAGCGTTCGCATTCCTCGAGGAGCAGTTTGAACCCTCTGGCCCACCCGGCGCGTTTACATAGGTGGAACCGATGAGCCAGGAGCACCGCCTTGAGCCACGGGAAGCGCTGCCGTATTCGGACAACGAGATCCGGGAGCTGTTCCTGCGTGCGCGCGAGGCAGAGACGCCCGTGGAAACCCCCGTTTCCAATGTGCCGGAGGATCGCTTCGCATCATTCGCAAGGTCGATCATCCCGTTCCTGTCGATGTTCGCCATCTACGTTCTCGCGATCTCCTTGGGCTCCCCCTTTGTGCGGTCGCCCATGGCTTTCGCCGTGATCGCCTGCATCTCGATCCTCGTCTGGTTCGCCCTGACCTCGCGTCTGCAGGCGAAGGATCTTCGACCGGCAGAGGTCCTCGAGCGTTGGGAGAGTTCGCGCGAAGCCCAAAGCGCGTTCATGAAGATCGATCCTTCCGACCCGAAGGTGCTCGCCGCCGTTGTCGATTACGTCGCGCGGGAGCCGCTCCGAGAAGAGGAAGCCCTGCAGAAGTCGATCGCGTCGAGCGTCGAAAGCCTGCAGCACTCGCTGGACGAGCTGCCGTTGCTCGAAGAGGAGCTCTCGCGCGAAGCCGCCGCTTCCGAGGATCCTGCGATACGGACGCTCATCGAGTCGAGACTCGACGCAGCCAGGGGGACGCAAAGGAGGCTCGAAGAGCTGTATCGCGAGTTCCTTCGTCAGGCGGAAGAGGCGCGGCTCGCCGTCGAGCCGATTCGCAAGCTCTGCGCCCGGTTCGACTACCTCCAACGGGTCGGGAGCAGCCTGGCCCGGATCCAGGCCGCGCACGGGCTTGCCGAGGAGGGCGAGCAAAGCATCGAAGAGAACCGGCTCCAGCTGAAGATGCTCTGGGCGACGTCGCAACGGGCGACGGCGCGGCTGCACGAGATCGAATCGATCGTCAAGGCTCACGAAAGCGCCAAGGCCGAGCTTTCCTCTCCTTAGGTTCGCCGAGACCGGTAAACTGACGAGTCTATGAGCGAGCGTGTTTTCAGGCTG
>DASWVS010000494.1:0-3561 GCA_036401135.1 Fimbriimonas sp. | reverse complement strand
GGGTGGTCGCGGCAGAGAACCAGTCGGACGTCTCGCCGTGGCGGTTCGCGGTCCGCGCCGGCGAGAAGTACGTCGCCGGCCAAGTGATTGACCACCATGGGTTCTATGTGAACCAGCTTCGCGCCGCCCACCGCGTGTTCGCGACAGGCCAGAGCGACGTCGCGCCCGAGGAGGCGGTCGCCACAGTGAAGGCGATCGCTCTCGCCACCGAATCGAGGGAGCGCGGCGGGGTCTGGATGGACGCCTAGCGTTTAGGAAGACCTCAAAAGCGTGGGTAGAGCGGCGTTATTGCGAATTGGAGCGCAAGAAACCGAGTATTATGACGTTCCCTCGACAAGATGAACTTTCGCCACCTCGACGACCCTCGCGTCTCCTCCCGCCCTATGGAGGACCCGATCGCCATGGCAGCGCACCTCGCCGCCATCGTCGAATCGTCGGATGACGCGATCGTCAGCAAGGACCTGCGCGGCATCATCCAGAGCTGGAACAGGGGCGCCGAGCAGCTCTTCGGCTACAGCCAGGAAGAGGCGGTCGGCAAGCCGATGTACCTGATCATTCCCGAAGAGCGGCACGCGGAGGAGGAGATGATCCTGACCAAGATCCGGCGTGGGGAGAAGGTGGACCACTTTCAGACACAGCGCCGGAGGAAGGACGGCTCGCTGGTCGACGTGGAGGTGACGGTTTCACCCATATGCGACGCGACGGGACAGATCGCGGGAGCGTCCAAGATCGCGCGCGACATCACGCCGCGGCTGTCGGCCGACGAGACGCGAGCGCGACTTGCCGCGATCGTCGAGTCCTCCGACGACGCGATCGTGAGCAAGGACCTCAACGGCACGATCACGAGCTGGAACCGGGGCGCAGAGCGGTTGTTCGGCTATCTCTCGGAAGAGATCATCGGCAAATCGGTGGATCTGCTCCTCCCTCCAGACCGCCAAGAGGAGGAGACCAGCATCCTCGCCCGGCTCCGGCGCGGCGACCGGGTGGATCACTTCGAGACGATCCGTCTGCGAAAGGACGGCCAGCCGGTCTACGTATCCGTGACGATCTCGCCGATCCGGGATGGAAATGGGCAGGTCATTGGGGCTTCGAACGTTTCTCGCGACATCGGCGAACGGAAGATCTTCGAAGCGACGCTGGCGGCCTTAAACCAGGAACTCGAACAGCGGGTACGCGAACGTACGGCGGAGCTCGAAGAAGCCCACCACGAAATGGAGTCGTTCACGTACTCCATCGCCCACGATATCCGGGCACCCCTTCGAGCAATCGTAGCAAATAGCCGGATCATCCTCGAAGACCACGGCGAAGGGCTGGTCGAGGAAGCGAAGGAGTTGCTCGGGCGCCAGGCGATCGCGGCGACCCAACTTGCTCGCCTGGTCGACGATCTGCTGACATATTCCCGAATCGGCCGCAATGGGCTCGTGGTATCCGAAGTCGACCTGACCAGCCTTGCGCGAGAGGTCGCTGCCACCATGGCGCATACCTGCCATACCATTCGCATCGAGCCCGGACTCACCGCCAGAGGGGACCGGGGGCTGCTGAGCCTACTTCTGAACAATCTGTTGGACAACGCCTGTAAGTACTCGCCAAACGGCGGGGACGTGCTTGTTGGACGTACCGACACGGCGTACTTCGTCCGCGACCAGGGGATCGGTTTCGACATGGCGTATGCCGACAGGATCTTTGCCCCTTTCGAGCGGCTTGTGGGCAACCACAAGATCCTCGGGACCGGCCTCGGCCTCGCCAGCGCCAAGCGGGTCGTCGAGAAGCATGGCGGCTCGATCTGGGCGAGCAGCCTGGTCGACGAAGGCACGACGATCTACTTCACGCTCCCGTAGCCCATCGCTCTGAGCCACATCGTGGAAACGCCGCGCCGCTGAAAACCAGACCTTTTTGTCCAGAATATGAGCGCGGTCATACCCTCCCTGCCGCGCAGGAGTGACGCTTTCCCCAACCGCGGCACGGTAGCTGCGGTTCGGGAGGACGATGGCGACACGGCATGCGGTGCCGGGAAGGTTCAAGCAGGAACCGAAGCCCGGCGAGGCGAGGGTAGTCAGGACGACGGACAGTCCCAACTGCACGGGAGCGTGCGGATGGATGGCGACGGTGGTGGACGACGTGATCGTCGACCTCAAACCGGCGGCCGACTACGATTGTGACGAGTACAACCCCAGGGGATGCCTGCGCGGCATGTCTATGACCCACATGATCTACGGCCCGGACCGGGTCAAGACGCCTCTGATCCGCCAAGGCGCCAGGGGCGAGGGCAAGTGGAAAGAGGCATCCTGGGACGAGGCGCTCGATTTCATCGCGCAGAAGATGGTTCGGATCTCGGAGGAGCACGGCCCCGAGTCGATGCTGCTTTTCAACCAGGTCGTCGGCACCAGCTACGTGCAGAAAGGCGCACAGGTGCGGATGGCTTCATTGCTCGGGATGTCGTTCGCGACCGCCTACGACTTCAACGGCGACATTTCGATGGGCTTCACCCAGACGATGGGGATCGACTGCGTGGAGTGCGAGAGCAAGAGTTGGGGTGCGGCCAAGTACGCGATCCTGTGGTCGAGCAACATCTTCCAGACCCGGATCCCCGACGCGAAATTCCTGACCAAGCACGCCAAGCAGGATAACGGGTGCAAGATCGTCTGTATCGACCCCCGGTGCAGCCAGACCGCGAAGGGCGCCGACCTGTGGCTGCCGATCAACCCCGGAACCGACGGCGCCCTCGCGTTGGGCATGTGCCGCGTGGTGATCGAGGAAGGGCTGGTCGACTTCGGCTTTCTGCAGACCTTCACCGACACGGCGACGCTGATCCGTGAGGACACCGGCCGCCGTCTTCGGGCAAGCGACGTGTTCGGAACTTCTTCGCCCGAGTCGCACCCTGGCGGACCTCCTCCAACCCCTTCCTCCTCCGACCTTCGGTCGCAAGAGGAGGGATTCCTGGTTTGGGACGAGACCCACGACCAGCTTTACACCCTGCCGATGGATCGTCTCACGATTCCCGACGGCATTAGGTTCGCCTTCAAAGGCAGCCGGGAGGTCACCCTTGCCGACGGAAGCACCGTCAAGGTCACCCCGGTCTACCAGCTTCTTGAAGAGGTGATCCTCCGCGACGAGTACAAGGCCGAGAACGTCGCCAGGATCACCGACATCCCCGCCGAAACCATCCGCGAGGTGGCGCGCGGCTACGCGACGAACCGGCCCAGCTCGATCATCATCGGCATGGGCGTGAACCACCGCCTGCACGGCGACCTCACGATCCGCTCGATCCTGCTGCTCAGCGCCCTGGTCGGCGCGCACGGCAAGCGGGGCGAGTCGGTTTCGATCTACTCGGGACAGCACCACTTCCGGCTCGACGTGAGCGGCTGGTGGTATCCGGAGGGAAAGAAGCCGAACGTGGTGCCGATGCACTACTTCGTGCTGGGACATCCGACTTCCACGATCAACCCGAAGATCAAGTTTCCGAAGAACGGCTTCAAAGCACTGTTCGTCTCCCACGGCAACCCGCTCGTGACCGAGTACTCGGAGCCGCTGAGAAAGGCGATCGACGACCTCGAGCTCTTC
>DASWVS010000493.1:0-2694 GCA_036401135.1 Fimbriimonas sp. | reverse complement strand
CCCGGCGAATGCGCCGCCTTCGGCAGCCGCTGCACGCCCGAGAACCCCCTCGGCGCCCCGATGGTCTCCTCCGAGGGAGCGTGCGCCGCCTACTACCGCTATCGCCGCCGGGAGCCCGCAGGATGAACGCTTTCGAACTCCGCTGTCCCCTTCCCATGCCCGCCGACGGCGTCATCCAACTCGCCCACGGAGGCGGCGGCAGGGTCATGCAGCGCCTGCTGGAGACCGTGTTCCTGCCCTCCTTTGCCAACGAGGCTTTGAACGAGCGGCACGACGCTTCGGTGATCGAGTTCGGAGGCGAGCGCCTTGCGATGACGACCGACGCGTTCGTCGTCCGCCCCTGGCGCTTCCCGGGCGGCGACATCGGCTCGCTGGCGGTCCATGGCACGGTCAACGACCTCGCGATGGCGGGCGCGAAACCCGTCGCCCTCTCCGCCGCGTTCGTGCTCGAAGAGGGCTTGGCCCGAGCGGACTTGGCCGAGATCGTCGAGTCGATGCGCCGGGCCGCAGAGAAAGCCGGCGTCCCGATCGTCACCGGCGACACCAAGGTGGTGGAGAGGGGCAAGGGCGACGGCGTTTATATCGCCACCACCGGCGTCGGCAAGGTGGTCGCCCCGCACCCCATCCTCCCCCGCCAGGTGCGCGTTGGCGACGCCGTCCTCCTCAGCGGAGACGTCGGCCGGCACGGCGCCGCCGTCATCTCGGTCCGCGAAGGCCTCGAGATCGACGCCGGCATCGAAAGCGATTCCGCCTCCGTCCACGAGCCTGTGCTCGCCTTGCTCGCCGAAGGCATCCGGGTGCATTGCCTACGGGACGTGACGCGAGGCGGGCTCGCGACGGTGTTGAACGAGGTCGCCGTCGACGGCGGCATCCAGGTCGCCATCGAGGAGACGCGCGTGCCGATAACCGACGAGGTGGCCGGCGTTTGCGAGATCCTCGGCCTCGACCCCCTCTACGTCGCCTGCGAAGGCCGCTTCGTCGCGTTCGTCGCTCCCGAGGACGCTACCCGGGCGCTCGGGATCATGCGGCGCTTCGAGCCCTCCGCCGATGCGGTCCAAATCGGCTCCGTCCGGGATGGAAAGGGCCTCGTCACGATGAAGAGCCGGATCGGCGTGGAGCGGGTACTGGACCTACTCAGCGGCGAGCAGCTGCCCCGGATCTGCTGACCGCGCCTGCTTGTCGGCCACGCGCTCCAGGAGGAACCCGCACCACTCGTCCAACCCTTGGCCCGTCCGAGCCGAGGTTTCCATAAGCCGCAGTTGGGGCGCGACCGACAGGATGTTCCGAACCGCGGATCCCCGGTCGAACTCCACCGCTTCGGCGAGGTCCAGCTTGGTGAGCACCGCGAGGTGGGAAGCCTTGAACAGCGTCGGATACTTCAGCGGCTTGTCCTCGCCTTCCGTCGTCGACAGCAGCGCGACCCGCAGATCCTCACCGAGGTCGTGGCTGGAAGGGCAGACCAGGTTGCCCACGTTCTCGATGAACAGGAGATCCATGCGACCTGCGCCCAGCGCCTCGTATCCGGCCCGAACCATGTTCGCTTCGAGGTGGCAATAGCCGTCCGTGTTGACCTGGAGAACCCTGGCGCCCCGGCCCTGCATCCTCTGCGCATCGTTGTCGGTGGCGAGGTCGCCGACGATGACACCGACATCCAGTCGGCCCGCCAGCCGGTCGAGGGTCTTGGCCAGAAGCTCGGTCTTGCCGGATCCGGGCGAAGAGACGAGGTTCAGAACCAGCGTGCCGCAGCGCGCGAACTCCTCCCGCAGCTCCTGGGCAAGACCCTGGTTCTTCGCCAGAACCGCCTTCCCGATATCGAGGACCCTCCGATTTTGCATAGCGCCGACGGCTCGAGGTCATTCTATCCGAGGCGGGCTGGACAGATCCGGGCGATCGTGAGATAATGGCGCGTCCGTGAGTCCGCGATGGACAACGCGAGGATCGGAGGAGGCGACGAGGCCCCCCTAGGCAACCGGGACGCTCGGTGCTGGCAGACGACGTGCGAGTCGGCCGGCCTCGCCCGTTCGCGGATGCCTTTCCCCGAAACCGCGACCGGCGAGCTCGGCTGGCGCGTTTACTGCGAAGTCGCGGGATCGACCCTCGCGAGCCTCGAAAACGAACGCAGCGCCGCGACGGTGCTCGATTCAGTCCGAGCGGCCGCCGCCGCCAATGACCGCTACCTGGACCTGCTACCCTCGGAAACCCGCACCGCTATAGGAACCGCCAAGCTCGCCTGCGGCCCCGGCTGCGCGTTCTGCTGCTGCATCCGCATCACCACCGTCGCCCCCTACGTTCTGCTGATGGAGCAGGCCGTCCGTTCCGACCCCCCGTCGATCCCGGCGGTCCTGGAATCGATCCGCGCCTATCGTTCGGCCACCGATGTGCTGCCTCCGCGCGAGAGGGTCGCGCGCCTTCAGCCGTGCCCGCTTTTGAGAGGCTCGCGCTGCGCCTACTATGCGGCTCGCCCCGCTTCCTGCCGGGGATGCCACTCGTACGACGCCCGGGAGTGTGCGAAGGACGACGGCTCCAGGATCCCTCGGTCGGTGCTGCGCCAGATGGTCCAGTTCGCCGTGACCGCCGGCTACGACGACGCTCTGGGCGCGGTCGGCTTGGACGTTCGCGAACTCGAGTTCGTCCCTGCGCTCGAGATCGCCTTGACCGGCAGCGATGTGGCGGAACGATGGGCGGGCGGAGAGG
>DASWVS010000492.1:0-2728 GCA_036401135.1 Fimbriimonas sp. | reverse complement strand
GTTCGTTTCGAGCACCTCGCCGGGCACTTTGACGGTGAAGAGCATGGGCACCAGCCCCGGGCCGGAAGAACCTTCGGGTTTTGCCGATTGTTTCTCCGCCTCCTGCTTGGGATCCAGGATTTTTCGGACGTCTGCCTCCTTGGCGAGTTCGAGCATGGCGGCTCTTCGACGCTCTTCGGGCACGCCTTCCGCGACCAGGGCGCCGTCCACCGAAGCCGCGACCCGCTGCCGGAAACGTCGCTCAGCCAAAGAAGGGTGCAGGAAGAGGAGCGACAGCATGGGATCCCCCGGGCCGAACAGGACGCGCCAGATCCCCGTGGACGCTTTGCGCGTGACCCGGTCGATGGTCGCCGTGTCGGCGGTCGGCGGGAGGGCCTTCTTGATCAAAACCCGGAACTCGTCGCTCGGGTCCATATCGGCAGGAGGCTTCTCGCCCATCCAACGGAGCCGCTCGCTGTACAGCCAGCGGCCGTCGCCAAGCGCGGTGACCGAAGCCTCGTTTTCGAACTGCGGTTTTTTGCCTGCGAGGATCACGGCGTCTTTGGCGACCTTGGTTCCGGCTTTGACCGTCCGCGTCACCGTAATCTCCGTCTCCTCGTCCTTCGTCGCTCGTGCGACCTGCAGCCCCGGTCCGGGGGATGGGACCTTGAAGACGTCCTCTATCTTCTGCGCGGGACCGGCTCCCTTGCTCTCCGTCATCGAGAAAACCACCTTCCGCTGGAAAGAGCCGTCGGGCCGGATCTCGGTGCCGACGTTCACTCGGGCGCAAGCGGCGAGCAGAAGCAAAGGGAGCAGAAAGAGAAGGCGACGCATGGGAAGATGATGCAATAGATTCGCGCGTTTCGGCACCGTCAATCAATCCGGTACAGCGCGTAAAGGTTCTGTTCGAAAGGCGTCTCGACCCGTTTCATGCCCTCGATGCGGTTCCAACGGGTGATGATCCAGACGGGCCGGGGCTGTTCGAGGATGCGATCCATCTCGTCGGTGTCGACGGTGCTGCGGCCCAGGTAGAGCATGAGCGAAGGGTGGCTGGTTTCCTGGATCTTCGGCTTGCCGGTTCCCAGCGCCCGGTCCCTTCGGCTGAGCTGATAGAGGGCGACCGTATCCTCCGGCTTTGCGTTCTCGCGCACGTACCGGGCGAGGCGGTGGACCTCGGCGTGGAAGCCGGGCAACCCGAACCCGCCGTAGTAATAAAGCGAGAACCCGAACTGGGCGAAGGCCCAGATCCCGAGGGTCCATGCGAGCGAGCCCCAGCCCGGCTCGCGCTTCGGAAGGCGCAGGGCGATCAGCATGGCCAGCGGCGGAATGGCGGGCAGGATGTAGTGGGGAAGCTTTGCGCCGCTGATCGAGAAGAACCCGAAGACCACCAGGAACCAGGTCCAGAGGTATTGCTCGAAGGCCTTTCCGCCCGGCGTTTCGGTTCTTCGCCGGAGCATCCGGATCGACCAGGGGAGCATGCCGACGAGGAGGACCGCAGGATAGACGAGCAACCCTTCCGGACCGAGGGTATGGGCCTGGTCGCCGCCGGTGAAGCGACCAAGGTTCTGTTCGATGAGGAACTTCTGGACGAAGAGCTGCCCGTTCGCGAGATAGGCGGGGACGTACCAGGAGGAGACGACGATGGCGAAAACGGCGGTGCCGGCGAGCCATCCGCCCCGGGAAGCCCATCGGAGTTCCGGCTGCCGCCAAAAGGCGATGCCGACGACGAGGACGAACAGGAGCCCCGCCACCGGTCCTTTGGCGAGGACGCCCAGCCCCAATAGGCCTGCGGATGCGACGCGCCAGCGGCGGTCGCCGACGAGCGATTCCCAGAAGGTGAGAAAAGCGCCGGTGAGGCAGAGGACGAGCAGGGGGTCGGTGAGCATCATCCGTCCCGTGGCCACGACCAGCAGGCCCGTCCCATAGACGAGCGCCGCCCAGTTGCCCGCCTCGACGCTGTGCCGCTTCCTCAGGTAGAAGCCGATCAGGAGGATCGTGCCGGCGGTGGCGAGGATGCTCGGCAGCCTGGGTCCGACCATCTCGCCGAAGAGGGCGATCGCAGGTTTGGCGAGCCAGTAGAGGAGGATCGGCTTCTCGAACCACGGCTTTCCGTTGTAGTACGGCGTGATCCATTCGCCTCGGCGGTTCATTTCCGACGCGACCGCGGCGTAGAACCCCTCGTCGAGGTCGAAAAGGCCGTAGGTCCACCAGCCGAAGAGCGGCAGGATGGCGATCAAGAGGACCCAAGGCCAACGAAGGCGCACGGGTCGATTATGGTTGGATTGCCCGCGGCTCGTTCGCACATCTCGCGGTGCGCCAACTCACGGCCCCCGTAAATTTACCGGGATTTTGCGGAACCTTATCCAAATCCCAGCCCGTCGAACACATGAACACACAAGGACAGCACCGAGATGGAGGGAACTCCACCGAGAGCTGCGAGCAGTAGAGAACACCAACAAGACCTCTCGGCCGGGCAGGAGCCCGGCCTTTTTTTCGCCTCGCGATTGCGCAAAATACGCCTCATGAACGTCCTCGGCCATGCCCTCGAGCTTTTGCGGAACGAGATCGCGCCCCGGGCGCAGCAGATCGATCGGGACGCGGACGCGATGCGGTGGGCGCTCGGCCGGATGTGCGACGAGGGGCTCATGGCGATGCGTCGGCCGGCGCGCTTCGGGGGGCCGGAGGTCTCCGAGGAGGACTTCCGCGTGTTCCAGGAGTCGGTGGCGCGAACGTCGGGAGCCCTCGCGTT
>DASWVS010000491.1:0-3921 GCA_036401135.1 Fimbriimonas sp. | reverse complement strand
GGGGCGGACGTCAGGCTCCTCAAGGTCAGGGAACTCGCGCCGGAGGAAGCGATCGCGAGCAACGAGGGGTGGTCGCGGCACCGTCTCGAGACGCAGAACGTGCCGGAAGCGACCCTCGCGGATCTGGAGTGGGCGGACGTGCTGTTCTTCGGCACACCCACGCGGTATGGGCTTCCAACGGCGCAGCTGAAGCAGTTCATCGATACGACGGGCCCGCTCTGGGCGACGGGCAAGCTCGTGGATAAGATCGTTTCGGCCTTCACCAGCACGGCAACGCCTCACGGAGGTCAGGAAAGCACGATCCTCTCGCTGAACAACACGTTCTATCACTGGAGCGCGATCATCGTGTCGCCGGGATACGCCGATCCGATCCAGTTCAAGACCGGCAACCCCTATGGGGCTTCGTTCACGAGCAACAATGGGGCGGTTCCGCCGGACGAAGATGCGTTGGCGGCGGCCCGGTTCCAGGGACGGCGGGTGATCCAGGTCGCATCGCAGTTCGCGGCAGGGCGGGCGGCATACCAGGTCCCGTAGGCCATGCGCACAACGAAACCGGTCGACCCCGGGGTGCGGATCGGGCACGTCCACCTCAAGGTGGCCGACCTGGAGCGCGCCCTCGGGTTCTACTGCGGGGTCCTCGGGTTCGAACTGACTCAGCGGTACGGGCCCCAGGCGGCGTTCGTCTCTGCCGGCGGCTACCACCACCACATCGGTCTCAACACGTGGGAAAGCCAAGGAGGCTCGCCCCCGCCTCCCGGCTCGACCGGCCTTTACCATGTCGCGATCCTGTACCCAACGCGGGCACTCCTCGCGGATGCGCTCCACCGGCTCAACCAGGCGGGCATCGTGATCGACGGGGCCAGCGACCACGGGGTGAGCGAGGCCCTGTACCTGAGAGACCCGGACGAAAACGGGGTCGAGCTCTATTGGGACCGTCCCGAGAGCGAGTGGCCGAGGGACGAGAACGGAGGGTTGGCGATGGTCACGAGGCGGCTCGACCTCGCCGGGCTGTTGCGCACGTTGGAGCCCCCGCGGGATCCTTGAAGCCGTTGAGATAACGTGCTAGGATCTGGCTGATGGCCCGTGCGCCGTGCCGTCTTCCGAGGTTGCTTGCATGCCTGGCGGCCGGGCTCGCCTTCGCGTCCGCTGAGCCCGCCGAACCGCTCGAATGGCCCGAGTGGCGGGGAGGGCTGGAAGGGCGGGCGGTCGCCGCTCCACCTCCGGGCCCGTGGCAGGTCGTCTGGAAGACGCCTGTCCCGGGCGAAGGGCATTCGTCGCCCATCGTCAGCGGCAGCGACGTTTACGTGACGACCGCTCGCGAGGTGCCCGAGCCTCGGCCGCTCCTGAACGCGATCCTCGGTGCTGTCGGCGCGACCCTGGGAACGGCTTCGTTTCTAGGCGCGTTCCGCGCCGGGCGCTTTGCCGACATGCGTCGGATCGGGTTTCGGCTGCGTGCCGCGCTGGTTCTATTCCTGCTGATCCTCGCGATGGCCATCGCCGCCTTTGGTGCGTCGCTGCTGCATTTCAGGGCAGCGCCGGAAAGAGGATGGTTCGCGGGCGGTGTCTTCGCCATCAGCATCCTGGGGGCGTGCGCCCTGGCGGGAGCCCCCAGGGTGCCGGCGCTGCTCGCGGCTGTGGCAGTTGCCCTGGCGGCGACGATCCCCGATGCCGCTCACACCGTGCTGCTGGATCCCAAGAGCTCGGTGTCGCTGTTCATCTACGCCACCGTGCTCTGGCCGGTGCTTCTCGCCTGGGGTTGGCTCCGGGCGACGCGCGGGCGGCCGTGGCTCCTCGGAGCTGCCGCGGTGCTCCCCTTTGTCTTCGCGCTGTGGGTCGCGGCCTTCGAGCCGGGTTCCCCGAAGGTCTATACCAGCGACCCGTACGTGCCCAACACCGACGCCGCCGGGATGGGGGCGGCGCTGGCCTTCGCCCTGGCGACGCTCGCCTACGACCGCCTGTATCCCAGCCGAGCGACCGCGCTCTTGACGGCGGCGGCGATGCTCGGAGCGCTGGCGTTCGGCGCGGTTTTCCTCGGCGAGCACGCGCTCAGTTGGTCGCCCTACCTGAACTATCTCTCGATGGGAGTCGCACCGGAGAGCGTGTTTCCCAGAAGCCTGTTGGCGGCGGTTGCGGCGGCTCTCGCAGCCGGGTTCGCGCTCGGGTACCGACGGCCGAGGGTTCGGCTGCGCGGGGCAACCAAGTTATTGGCGGGTCTTGCGGCGGTTTCGTCCGTGCTCTACTTCGCATATGCGCTTTTTGTGCCGAAGTGGCCGCACCTGGAGCGGGCGGTCGTGTGCGTCGACCGCGCGTCCGGCAGGATCCGGTGGATCAGTCCCGGCCTGCCGGGAGAACGGGGGGAGATGCATGAAGCCAACTCCCCCGCCACTCCGACGGCGGCCACGGACGGACACAGAATCTACGCTTACTTCGGCACGCCGGGCCTGCTGTGCGTCGATCGGAAGGGACGCGAGGTCTGGCGCAGCGGACCCCTGCCGTTCGAGTCGCGGGAGGGTCCGTCGTCTTCGCCGATCCTCGTCGGGGACCGTCTGATCCTTCTCAGCGAGTCCGATACGGGCAGATGGATCGCCGCGTACGATGCCGCGTCGGGAAGGCAGGCATGGCGTACGGAGCGGAGCGCGAAGACCCACCCCTATGCCGGCAACTGCCGGTCGCCCGTAGCGATCGACGTTGGCGGGCTGCGCGAAGTGCTGGTGTGGGGATATGAGGATCTCGCCGCGTACGACTCCCAAAGCGGAACCGAGCGTTGGAGCTATCGGCTCGGCACTTTTGGGCGCGACACCAATCCGGTCGTCACTCCGACCGCGGAGAAGGGGAGGCTCTACCTGGTCGGGCCGTCGCGGGTCGCCTGCATCGATATCGCAAGACTCGGGGAGGAAAAGGCTCCGATTCTGTGGGACCGCCAAGTTACTGACGGCGCGGAGTGCTCCTCGCCGGTCGCGTTCGGGGGAAGGCTGTTCGCGGTGTCCGACTACGGGACCGCGACGTGCGTCGACGGCGCCAGCGGTAGAAACGTGTGGGAGCGTCCCTTGCGCCAGCAGCATTACGCCTCGGCGCTCGTGTTCGACAGGCTGCTCTATCTTGCGAGCACGCGGGGGAGAATCAGCGTGCTCGACCTCGAGGGGAATGTCCTCGAGAAGCACGAACTTGGCGATGGCGTGTACGCCTCTCCCGCTGCGATCCCCGAAGGCCTTCTGGTAAGGAGCAGGAAATATCTTTGGCTGATCCGCCCGTGAGGCGACGCCGGGCTTGCATGATCTTGTTATGTTGCCGATCGTAACGATGGTCGCCTTAGCCGCTTTTGGATCGCCGCTTGCGATGCAAGGTAAAACCAAGCCTCCTTTGAAGCCGATGCACCCCCCCGTGAATTCGGAAGCGTCGCCGGAAGCTCGCGATCTGCTGAAGCTCTTCTATCGCGTTTCGGGGCGTTATACGCTTTCCGGCCAGCACAACCAGATGCACCACATGTCGGAGCCGTCCGAGAGGATCCAGGCGCTGACGGGCCGATACCCCCTGATCTGGGGCGGGGAGTGGGGCTTCTCGGACGAGCGGCACGACATCGACAACGTCAAATACCGGCCGCGCCTTCTGGAGCAGATCCGGGAGCAGCACAGGGCGGGCCGGATCGTCGTGATGACGTACCACCAGGCGAGCCCGACGATCGGCGAACCGTGCGACTTTCGGGGCGGCGTTCAGATCAAAATCACGGAGGAGGACTGGGACGGCATCCTCACGCAAGGAGCGCCCCTTCACAAGGTCTGGTCGGAGCACGTGGACCGGCTCGCGGCGGCGCTCGCGATGCTGCGGGACGAGAAGATCCCGATCGTCTTTCGCCCGTACCACGAGATGAACGGCGACTGGTTCTGGTGGGGCGGCAAGCCCGAGCGCTTCAAAGCGCTGTGG
>DASWVS010000490.1:0-2759 GCA_036401135.1 Fimbriimonas sp. | reverse complement strand
CGTCTGCATACTCATGAGAATGGAACCGATGGCGAGAGCCGTGATGGACATCGCCTCAAGTATAAGCCTCTTGAGATATCCTTGGGGAGCGCTGGACTCCGGGCGAAAAACCCGACGCTTGTCCACTGATATCTACGTCATTCTATTGGGGAAGCGATGTTTGAACGGACGCTCGACACGGATGTGCAGTTTCTGAAAGGGGTGGGGCCCAGGGCGGCCTCGTCGCTTCGAAAGGCAGGTTTGAATACCGTAGGCGACGTCATGTACCATTTCCCGCGCCGCTACGAGGATCGACGCCACCTGCCTCCGATCGCCAAGCTGAAGCCCGGGCAGTTCGCGACGATCCGAGGACGCTTGATGGGGATCGAGGCGCGGCCGACTCGCGGCGGTATGGTCATCCTGAAGGCGACCGTTCGAGACGAAACGGGGTCGATGGCGCTGACCTGGTTCAACCAGCCTTGGATCAAGAGGCAGCTCGACGACTACCGCGGGGAGATCCTCGCTTACGGCATGGTCAAGGAAAACGCCTACCTTTACGAGATCGCCAGCCCGGAGTGGGAAACGATCGACGAGGAGGCCGACCCCGACGATTTCGCCCGGATCGTGCCCGTCTATCCGCTGGTCGAGGGCCTCGGGCAGAAGCTCGTTCGGAACGCCGCGAGAGCGGCGGTCCAGAACTACGCCGAACTCGTAGTGGACCCGCTGCCGAAGAGGCTGCTGACCGAAATCGGCCTTGGCGACCTCGTCTGGTGCCTTCGACAGATCCACTGGCCCGATTCCGAGGAGAATCGGATCGAGGCGCGGCGGCGCATGGTCTTCGAGGAGTTCTTCTACCTTCAGGTTTCGCTCGCTTTGAAGCGCGCCGAAACCCAGCAGGAGCTCGGGATCTCGTTTCCGATCGCCCAGTTGCTCGCGGGCGTCTCGTCCGACCAGACCGAGGAGACAAGCGCGCCAGAAAAACCGAATCGGAAGGAACGATCGCTGCAAAAAGCCAAAGAGGCGTTTGGAGGACGAACGGTAACCCCCGCCTTCGTCGAGCCGGAAGCTGTACCGACCCACCTCTTCGCCGAGCAACAGGCCGGCCTGCGCGAAGGGGAGCCGCTGTGGCAGCAGGTCCACCGGATGCTGCCGTTCGACCTCACGAAAGCTCAGCGGCGAGTGATCGACGAGATCTGGGCGGACATGGAGCGCCCCCACCCGATGAACCGCCTCGTGCAGGGCGACGTAGGTTCTGGAAAGACGGCGGTCGCCGCATGTGCGATGCTCGCGGCGGTGCGGAGCGGCTATCAGGCCGCGCTGATGGCCCCCACCGAAATCCTCGCCGAACAGCACGCAAACAACTTGCGTCGCCTGTTCGAACCCTTGGGGATCGAAGTCGATTTGCTGGTCGGGAAGCAGACCGCCACCCAGAAGAAGAAGGCTTACGAGCGGTCGGCCCTGGGGCACGCCCACATCGCCATCGGTACCCACGCCCTGATCCAGGAAGGCGTCCAGTTCGCCAACCTCGGTCTGGTGATCGTGGACGAGCAGCACCGTTTCGGCGTGCTTCAACGGAAGGCCCTGCGCGACAAGGGTTTGGGGAACCCGGATGTCCTGGTCATGACCGCGACCCCGATCCCGCGCACGTTGACGATGACGATGTTCGGAGACCTCGACCTGAGTGTGATCGACGAGCTGCCCCCTGGGCGCAAGCCGGTCAAGACGCATTGGAAGATGCCGTTCGAGCGGGAGAACGTCTATCAGACGGTCCGAAAGCTGGTTCAGGAGGGCCGCCAGGCGTACTTCGTGTGCCCCATGGTCAGCGAGAACGAGAAGATGCTCGCCCAGGCGGCGGAGGACCTACACTATCGGCTGAGCCAACAGGTCTACCCGGACCTGCGAGTCGGCCTGCTCCATGGCCAGATGAAGCCGAAGGACAAAGAGGAGGCGATGGAGCGGTTCCGCCGCCACGATCTGGATGTGCTGGTCAGCACGACCGTGATCGAGGTCGGCGTGGACGTGCCCAACTCGAGTGTGATGGTCATCGAGGACGCGAACCGGTTCGGCCTTTCGCAACTCCACCAGCTTCGAGGCCGCGTCGGCCGCGGCAGCGCACAGAGCTATTGCGTGCTGGTCGCCGACGCGAAAAGCGACGAGGCCCGGACGAGGATGGAAGTGATGGTCGCCACGAACGACGGGTTCGTTATCGCCGAAGAGGACCTCAAGCTGCGGGGACCGGGCGAGATGGCGGGCACGCGGCAATCGGGGAACCTCGACTTCAAGGTGGCGGATCTCGTCCAGGATGGTCGTATGTTGGAGGTCGCGCGACAGGCCGCGCTCGGGATCGTCGAGAAGGACCCGACGCTATCCGCGCCCGAATGGGCGCTGACACTGGACCGGATTCAGGAAAAGCGGAGCGAGACGGCGGTCATCACCATCTCGTAGCTAATCGACCCCCGCCCGCCGCTTGTAGACCATGTGACCTCCGAGATACCCGCTGTACGTCAAGACGGCGAGCCCAAGGAGCGCAAGGCCGCGCCCGATCTTCTTCCTGTCCGCCTTCCGTAGGAGGTAGGAAGCGCCATACAGACCGAGCGCGAAGCTGTTCATCGCCGCGTGGGTCAAACCCACCCGTCGAAGGGCGGGGTCCCGCATCCCGTACCACTGGGTGGCGCCCGTCGCGGCGGCGGCGACGCTCGTGAGGATCCCCAGGCCGATGCAGGTCTGCGCCGCCTTGCCCATCTCGCCGCCTTGACTCGCCATATCCACCATGTCGAGGG
>DASWVS010000489.1:0-4174 GCA_036401135.1 Fimbriimonas sp. | reverse complement strand
GCGCGGTGATCGCGACGAACGAGCCGGCGGAAAGGAGGTTTGCGACCCATGAGCTCGAGTTGGCGAACTGAGATCGTCGCCGTCCTTCTCAAAGAGATCCACAGCGAGATCCGGTCGAAGGCGGGCCTGATGTCGAGCGGGCTGTTCAGTCTGGTGACGGTGATCGCGCTCGCGGTGGCGGCGTTCAACCGCGAGCTATCGCCGGGGCTGTCCGCGGGGCTGATCTGGGTCGCGCTGCTGTTCGCCTCGGCGATCTCCCTGCCGCGCGCCTTCCTGCTCGAAGAGGAGCAGGGGACGATGGACATCCTCCGACTGACGGCGAGGCCCCACGCGATCTTCTGGGGGAAATCGCTCTTCAACCTGATCCAGATGCTTCTGACAGGCTTCTTCCTCAGCTTCCTGTTCCTTTTCCTGACCAACCAGACACTGGGCAACGTGCCGCTCTTTGCGGTTTGTCTGCTCGGAGGCTGCGGGGCGCTGGCGGGAACGGTAACCTTGTGCGGCGCGATCGTGGCCCAGGCGAAGAACCGGTCGGCGCTTGCGGGGGCGCTCGCGCTTCCGTTGCTGCTGCCGCTGGCATTCCTCGCGGTCGAGGCGCTCCGAGTGCCCCTCGGCTCAGGTGATATCATGGTCGGGTGGCGCGGAGCGGCGGGCCTTATCGGCTACGGCGTCGCCACGTTGGCCATCGGGCCATATCTTTTTGCGGCTGTGTGGAAGAGTTGAACATCGGAAGAACCCTCCTTGCGATCCTGATTGCCGTCGGCACGGTGGCGACGTTCACCGCCCCTGACGCCAAGTCGTTCATGAACCCCGAGTTGGCTCGGATGGTGTTCTGGCACCTGCCGAACGCGATCACCTCGACGCTGTTCCTCCTGGCGACGACCTGGTTCTCGCTGCGCTACCTGCAGACGAAGCAGGAACATTGGGACGTGCGCGCGACAGCCGCGCAGGAGATCGCGCTGGTCACCGGGATCCTCACCCTCGCCACCGGGATCCTTTTTTCGAAGTACCAGTGGGGGAACTGGTGGGACTGGGACCCGAGGCAGACCTCGTTCCTGTTCGTGATGATGTTCGTCGGCGCCTACTTCGCCCTCCGGGCGGCGTTCGACGATCCGACCAAGCGTGCGAGCAACAGCGCCGCCTACAGCGTGGCGACGATCCTGCCGCTGCTCTTTTTGATCTTCGTGTTCCCGCGGCTTCCGTCCGTGGCGAACACTTCCCTGCATCCCGACGTGGTGCGAAAGGGTGGATTCGACGTCTCGTACAAGACGGTCTTCTACTCGATGTTCGTGCTCATCGGCATGCTTTGCGTCGTCTTGTACCGTTTACGCGTCCGCGCCGGCCTCATGGAGCTGGCGCTCGAGGAGTCCTATGCAGAATTGGCAAGTCGCGATGATTCCGCCGCTACTCGTATGGTTCGGCCTGTATCTCTATCTGAACCGGATCGACAAGAAGGTCCGCGAAGTGGAGGCTAGGTTGCGGGCAGGAAAAAGCGGCGACAAGGTGTAGGAGCGGCGTCTCGCGACGGCGTGCCTGCGCCCGGATGACGCTCCCGCATGGACGAATCTTCGATGGATAAAGAGGCCTTGTGAATCCGGACATGCACGACGGCCTGAGTTCCGACGCGCCGTCGCACCACGAAAGCTTCGGTCCCGTCGCCCCCTATTACGACGAGTTGATGAAGGCGGTCCCGTACCGGATGTGGACGGGCTACTACCTGTTGCTGCTGAGCCAGCAGGACTGCCATCCGAAGTCGATCCTCGACGTCTGCTGCGGCACGGGCACGATGGCGGAGATGCTCTACTCGGAAGGTTTCAGCGTGTCCGGCGTCGACCTGTCGGGTGGCATGATCCAGGAGGCCCGGCGCAAGGCGGCACGCAGAAAAATCCCCAACCGTTATGAGGTGGGTGACGCGGCGGATTTCGACATGCGGGACACGTACGACGCCGCCTACAGCTTTTTCGACAGCCTCAACAACATCCTGGACTCGGACCACCTGCTCCGGGCGTTTGAAAACGTTCATCGGCATTTGAAGCCCGGAGGGTCCTGGATTTTCGACCTGAACATGGCCTATGCCTTCGAGCAGGCGCTTTTCGACCAGGAGAACCTTCGGGCGAACGCGAAGCTGCGCTACAAGTGGGTGGGAGACTACGATCCCGGGACCCGGATCATCCGGGTGAACATGAAATTCTGGCACCGGGGAGAGGAGTTCGAGGAGACGCACTATCAGAGGGCGTATTCGAAGGACGAGATCTTCGATATGCTCGGCAGGGCGGGATTCACGGACATCCGCGGCTATCACAGCTATACGCTGAACCCGCCCCGGCCTCGCAGCGACCGGCTTCACTTCACCGCATTGAAGCCTGCCTAGACTGCACCGTACCGGCGGAGCACTTCTTTGACGTCGTCGCGCCCGCCCGCCTGGTCGAGGATGCCGGTGCCCGCGCTGTTGGCTGGCTCCGCGACAGGCGCGCCCGCCTCGAGCAGGATCTCCACCGTACGGACGTGGTCGCCGCCCTTTCGCCAGCAATGCTGGGCACCGTGCGCCGCCCATCCGAGCGGGGTGCTGCCGTGGACTTCGTCCCGGGCGTCGAGAGGCACGCGCCCGACCAGCATCGCGACCGCTTCGGCTTGGCCGAACCAGCAGGCGACGTGGAGCGCCGTGCCGCCGTCCATCCCTTTCGACTGAGGATCGACTCCCGCCTCGAGGAGCAGGCGGAGTGTCCGAAGATCGCCGGCGCCGGCGGCGTCGGCGATGGCGCGGGCATCCTCCGGATCGAGGTCGGCGGCGAGGGACGGATGTTCGGCCAACAGGCGGCGCAGGCCGTCTTCATCCCCTCGCAGCACCCGGGCGATCAGGCGCGACCCGTTCGGCGAGGCGGCGTCGATCGCGTGGAAGACTTTGTCGCAGGACCGTCTCGCAGCCTCGACCAAGGGCGTGGCGCCGCGTGTGAAGATGTACCCGTAGATGTGGCCGCCGTCGGACTTCACGCATGCGAAGGGGGGACGGTCGACTCGATAGGAAGCGGAACCCGGGTCGTCTTCCAGCACCTTGCGCGCAAGGTCCGCGTCGTCGAGGGCGACCGCCGTGAAGATGTCCGGCTTGGCGCCGTGCTTCAGGAGCACGCGGAGGACTTCGGGCCTCGCCGCCTGGTGCTGCGCCGGCGTCCCTTCGTGGTCGGTGTCGCGCGCTTCGAGATCCGCTCCCCGCGAGATCAAGAGCTCCGCGGCCTCCGGGGTCGAGGCGAAGTGAAGGGGCCTCATTCCGTCTCCGCCGGGAGCGTTCACCCGAGACGGGTCCTCGTCCAGGATCTTCCGAAGCTCCTCGAGGTTGCCGTGTGCGGCGGCGGACCAGACGTCGTATTCGGCACCAAGTTCGACGAGCACAGACCGGTTGGAGGCCGCGGCGAGTTCGAGCGGGCCGAACCCTCCCGCCCACCATTGGCTCCGGGCGTTGGGATCGGCGCCGTGGGCGACCAGGGTGCGGAGGACCGCTTCGGCCCCTTCCCTGCCCGCAAGGGTGACGAGGGCGGGGGCGTCGAAGGCGAACAGCGGATCGTTCAGCCTTCGCCTCACACTGCGATGCTCGCGAAGCAGCCGGTCGAGCGTCTTCGCGTCGAGTTCGTCGATGCACCGACGGAACCGGTCGAGCAGGTCCGGCATTTCGACCGACTCGACGAGCTTCGGCCATGAGGGATGGCCGTAGCTGCGGGCGAGGATCCTCTGGGCGTCCGCGAGGCGCGCGGATGCCGGGTCGAGAAGGGGATCGTGGGTCTTGGCGAGCGAGACGGCCTCAGGGTCTGCGCTTTGAAGCCGGTGCAGGAGTTCCTTCGCCTGGGTGCGAAGCTGGCGCACGTCGGCGCGTTCGGGCAGGGCTCGAGTCATGAATAACCTCCGTCGTTCCATAGCCCAGGGTTCGCGTCCGGGCGACAACAAAGGTCGTCGAGATGTTCAAAGGCAAGGCGTCGGCTGGACTCAGTCCCTCCCGCGAACCCGGAGGCGCGCCGTGCGCCTCGACTATTGTAGGCGAATTTACTACAGATCGGGAGGCAAATCGGTCCTAGCGGGCCGAACGGGCGGCGCGCAAACGGTTTACGGCGCGTTCGACCTCGTCGACGGCTTCCGCCGAGGAGAGGCCGCTGCTCTCGCCCCGGAGGGCGCGGCGAGCGTCGTC
>DASWVS010000488.1:0-7209 GCA_036401135.1 Fimbriimonas sp. | reverse complement strand
AAGCTCCAGGAGCAGGGGCTGAAACTGGCCTACCACAACCACGCGTTCGAGTTCAAGGAGCAGAACGGCAAGCTGGGCATGGACCTGTTCTACGATTCGGCCTCGCCCGAACTGGTCGGCGCGGAACTCGACCTCGCCTGGGTGGCGATCGGAGGCGGAGATCCCGTGGACTACATCAAGCGGCTCGGAGGCCGGGTCGGCGCCGTCCACCTCAAGGACTACGATCCCAACGCCAAGCCGCAGTGGGTGCCGGCGGGGACCGGCAAGGTCGATCTGAAGGCCTGCGTAGACGCGGCGAACGCCGCCGGCGTCAAGTATGGCGTGATCGAACTCGACGAGTCTCCAGGCGACGCGATGGAAGCGGTGGCGCAGAGCGCAACCTACCTGAAGGGCCTCGGGGTCAATTGACTTCTTCGGGGCAGGCCCGGCGTATGGGTCTGCCCCGATGAACAACGGACGGTTGCGAAGGGTCTAACCGCCGATGCAACCGCGCGGTAGAGGATGCGGAGGTGGAGGGATTCGGTTCCTGATCGCAGGAGCGATCGCCCTCTTTTCTGTCTGTACGTACCTGAGCAACACGCAGGACAACCCGATCACGGGCGAGAAGCAGCGTGTCGACATCTCGCCTGAACAGGAGATCGCGCTCGGGCTCCAGGCGGCGCCCCAGATGGCGCAGCAGTTTGGCGGGCTGGACCCGGATCCGAGGCTCCAGGAGGGGATCGACGAGGTGGGCCAGCGGATCGTGGACAACTCGAGCGCGGGCAAAGCGAAATGGCGGTTCGAGTTCCACGCCTTGCGCGACAACCGAACCGTCAACGCGTTCGCACTGCCCGGCGGGCAGATCTTCATCACCCGGGCGCTCCTCGGACGTTTGAAGACGGAGGGGCAGCTCGCGGGCGTGCTCGCCCACGAGGTCGCCCACGTGGTCGCGCGGCACGGTGCCGAGCACATCGCGAAGCAGAAGCTGACCCAGGGGCTGACAGGCGCGGCGGTGATCGCCACGACCGATCCGAGCGACCCGCGGACCTACAAGAACGCGGCGATCGCGGCGATGATCGGACAGTTGGTGAACATGAAGTTCGGCCGGGAGGACGAGCTCGAGTCGGACAAGCTGGGGGTGCGCTTCATGTCCGAAGCGGGCTACGACCCCCGGGCGATGGTTCAGGTGATGCAGATCCTCGCGGAGTCGGGCGGAGGACGCGGCGGTCCCGAGTTCTTCCAGACCCACCCGAACCCCGAGAACCGCGTCCAGAAGATCAAGCAAGCGATCCAAGAGGTCTTCCCGAACGGCGTCCCATCCGATCTCAAGCGGTAGCGGTTGCCTCGGCAGCAAAGCCGCCGCACATTCGAGCGTCAGATTTCCGAGGTTGCTGAGGCAACGACGGGAGAACCGGCGACGGATTCGTACCTGCGACACCTCGCCCCGACCCCTCTCCTTCGAGGAGAGGGGCTCCGGAGCCCTTCCCCCTGCGGGGGAAGGGTTGGGATGAGGGGTCGCGGGTACAAGGTTCTCGCCCCTGCAGTGCGAGCTCGAACCATCCCGCATCCACAGGGTCGAGATCCGGTCCCCGGCGTCACCTCACCCCAGCCCCTCTCCTTCGAGGAGAGGGGCTCCGGAGCCCTTCCCCCTGCGGGGGAAGGGTTGGGATGAGGGGTCGCGTGCGCGAGGTTTCCGCCCTTGAGCCACCTCCAAGCGGCATCGAAGCGGCTTCCGAGGCTGCTGAGGCAACGACGGGAGAACCGGCGCTGGCTTCGTACCTGCGCCACCTCGCCCCAACCCCTCTCCTTCGAGGAGAGGGGCTCCGGAGCCCTTCCCCCTGCGGGGGAAGGGTTGGGATGAGGGGTCGCCTGTACGACGTTCCCAGCGAAAGGATGGAGCGGTCCAGCGGCTTCCGACGGGCACGAGAAGGCTACTCGAAGAAACCCTTGCCGCCGAGGATCTTGCGCAGCTTTTCGAGGCAGCGCGCGCGGGTTGGGCCGATGGCGCCGATCGGCATGGAGAGCTTGTCCGAGATCGTCTCGTACGAGACGCCGTCCTCGAAGTAGAGCATCGAGAGAAGGCTGCGGCACTTCTCCTGCATTTCCGAAAGCCCCTGGCGCAGACGGAACGCGAGGTCCGCCTCGATCGCGCCGGCTTCCGCCGATTTCTCCTCGCTGCTCAGGATCTCGTCCAGCGGCAAGTCGCCGCCACTTTCCGCACGGCCGGAGATCCGTTTGATCCGGAGGCTCTCCCGGGACGCGGTTACCGCGAGCCACCGGGGAAGGGCGCGCGCGCTTTCGATGCGGTCCAGGTTCTGGAGCAAGGTCTGGAAGGTCGCCTGGAACACGTCCGCCGCGTCGTCCTCCTGGAGCCCGTACCGCCTGGGGATCGAATAGACCAGCGCTTGGAACCGATCGACCAAGGTTCCCCAGGCCCGGTCGTCCCCTTGCCGACACCGGTCGACCAGCCTCTCGAGATCCTCGTATCCTCCGGGTATGCCTCTCATCCGCCCTTGTTGATTGTGACCGAACCCCCGATGCCCGATCCTCCGGGCAAGAGGCACAAACGATTCAGGAGCCGAGCATCTTGAGCAGGCGGAGCGTTTCCGGCTTGTCCAGCATCTCGTTCATGCCCTCGCACCGGGGACTGTAGAGGCACGCGGGGCATCCGGTTTCGCAGAAGCAGCTGCTCAGAAGCTGGAGTGCCGCGCGCACCCAGGACTTCGCGTTCGCGAACAGAGTCTCGCAAAGGCCGACCCCTCCGGGGGTCTCGTCGAACACGAATACGGCGGGCCGCATCGTGTCGGGGAAGACGGAGTACCAGGCGCTGCCGAAGTCGCCTCGGTCGCACCCCGCGAGCAGAGGGGCGACCGCCAGCAGCGCGTGCTCGAGGCCATGGATCCCGCCCATCTGGGCCGCCATGTCGCCGTCCACATCCAGAGCGGGGAGGTCGATGCGCACGGCGACGGTGTCGAAGGTTTGGGGCGGCATCTCGAGCGGCTCGACCGAGAGGACGGTGCCGCCGTCGAGCGACTTGCGGCGGAAACCCTCGACCAGGAAGGTTACGCTGACGCCGACGAGCGATCCCTCGGCGCGCCGATCGATCTCCACCTTGGGCTCGATCACGGAGCGGATCACAGCCTGCGTGTAGTAATCGACCTCGGCGGGGGTCATATGGGCGACGCCGAGTTCCAGGTCCAGCTCCTCGACCACGAACGTCGATCCCCGGTGGAGGTACACCGCGCCTTCGTGGGCCGAGGTCATCGCGCGCCAGCGCTCCATGGTGCCAAGCTCCTCGCCGTTTAGCAGCAGCCGGACCTGGTCGCCTCCCGAGCCGCGGATATTGACGCGCAGTGCGGGCGAATCGACCCCGGGGTAGAAGAAGAGGCCGGATTGGAAGTGAAGCTCCCCGCTGCGGTCGAGCCCCTCCGCGACCTGAAGCGCGCCTGCGCCGAAAGCCTCCAACTCGTGGGGAGCCATGGGACGCTCCTGGGCGGCGCAGACGAGGTGCTGCTTCAGGATCTGCGGGTTGTCGGGGTTGATCGCGACGTGCTCGTTGCGGCGCTTCATCAGCATCTCGGGTGCCCGCACCAGAAACTGCTCCAACGGGTCGTCGTGGGCGACGTAGATGGCGACGCCGTCGCGGGTCCCGCGGCCGGCCCGCCCCGCCTGCTGCCAGAACGAGCTCGCGGTGCCGGGGTACCCGTTCATCACCACCGCGTCCAGGGCGCCGACGTCGACGCCGAGCTCCATCGCGTTGGTGGCGCTCAGGCCGAGCAAGTCGCCCTTGAAAAGCGCCTTCTCGATCTGGCGGCGCTCTTTGACGGTATAGCCCGCACGGTAGCTCTCCACGGAGTTCTGGGGGATCAGGCCCGCTTCCTTCACCCGCCGCCGGGTGTAACGAAGAACAAGCTCCGCCGAGATGCGGGCGCGGCTGAAGGCGAGGGTGCGGGTGCCGCTCTCGACGAGCGACGCGACGATCTCGGAGGTGGCGACGTTCGCGCTGAGCCTCTCCCCGGCGCCGATCGGCGGCGGATTCCAGAAGACGAAGGTCCGCTTTCCGCTCGGCGAGCCGTCTTCGTCGATCAGCACGCCCTCGCGCCCCGTGAGCTTTCCGAAGAGCTCGCCCGGGTTGCCGATGGTCGCGCTGCAGGCGACGATCTGAGGACGGGAGCGGTGCCACTCGCACAGGCGCAGCAGACGACGGAGCACGTTTCCCACGTTCGATCCGAAGACGCCCCGGTAGACGTGCATCTCGTCGATCACGACCAGCTTGAGCGCTTTCAGAAACTTCGCCCAGTTCTCATGGCCGGGCAGGATGCCCACGTGGAGCATGTCGGGGTTGGTCAGGACGATGTGGCTGAGCCGGCGGACTCCCGACCGCTGGGAGTGCGGCGTGTCGCCGTCGTAAGTGCCGACCTTCACCTGCGGCCCGGGCACGAGCTCCTCGAGCTTGCCGAGCTGGTCCTGGGCCAGCGCTTTCGTGGGGAACAGGTAGAGGCACCTCGCCGCAGGCTCGGTCAGGCTCTTCTGCATCGCGAAGAGGTTGTAGCAGAGCGTCTTTCCCGAGTTGGTGCCCGTGACCACGACCGCGTCGCGGCCGTCCATCGCCTCGTCGTACGCCTTCGCCTGGTGGCTGTAGAGGTTGTCGATCCCGAGCCGCTGCATGCTCTCGGCGAGCAGGGGGTGGAAGCCGTGCCGCGGAACCGCATAGACCGGCTCTCGGGGAGGGAACTCCTCCAGGTGCTGGATTTGGGAAGCGAGCCGTTCGTCTCCGAAGGAGGGGACGGAGCTACTCAAGCGCCTCCGAGACCGCCGCCTTCAGCTTCTTCCGCTTCTTCTGCGTCAGTTTCACCAGATACACGCTGATCATGAAGAGGACGACGAGCGGGATCGCCATCATCAGCATCGAGATCGGGTCGTTGCTGGGCGTGATGACCGCCGCAAGGAGGAAGATCACGGTTGCCGCCTGCCGCCAATAGCTCATGAGCGTCTCGGCCGAAAGAAGGTCCAGCGCACCCAGGCCGTAGACGACCAAGGGAAGCTGGAAGGCAACCCCGAACGCGATGAGCATCTTCAGCACGAAGAAGACCATCGTCCCGGCTTCCTGGTTGACGTTGACCCCGGGAAACTCGTTGACGTACCCCGCGAACCATGCCAACGCCTGGGGCATGACGAGCCACGAGAAGACGACCCCGATGATGAACAGGAAGAACATGGCGGGGATCAGCCGCGTGAACGGCCGCCGCTCGTTCTTGTGCAGACCGGGAGCGACGAAGCCCCAAAGCTCGTTCAGAACCAGGGGCAGGGAGAGAATCAGGCCGATGTAGAAGCTCAGCTTCAGCTTGAGCATGAACGGCTCGGTCGTGTTGTGGAAGACCTCCTGCCACTCGTGACCGGGGCCGAGCACCGGTACGACCGCCTGCTCCACCATCTTGTTCAGGTAGGTGTAGAGGTAGGGTTCGGCGAACCACCCGACTACCCATCCCACCGTGACGAAAACCAGGATGCGGACGATCCGATCGCGCAGTTCTTCGAGGTGCTCCACAAGCGTCAGGCGGAACTCTTCCGGATCGTCCGGAATGCTCCGCCTGCTGCTCGGTCCCCCATGGAGGGCTCCCATGCCTTTAACTTACGCCGCCTACTTCTCCAACGTGAAGATGTACTGGATGCGAAGTTTGGTATACGTGGTCTGGGGGCCGCCCGCACCGCCGGCGCCGGGCATTCCCATTCCGGGCATTCCAGGCATGCCGGGCATCCCGCGACCCATACCGGGAGGCATTCCAGGGCCTCGCTGACCCCCGCCCGGGATTCCGGGAGGCATCTGGTTGATCGGAGTTCCACCCATCCGGCCTCCGGGGCCGCCCATACCGGGCCGCCCGCCCATGCCGGGGTAGCCACCCATTCCCGGATAGCCGCCGCCGGGGCCTCCGCCAAAGCCGCCCGTCGTCTGCTGGGCGACGTCCACGGTCACGTCGCGGACGACCTTCAGCACCTGGCGCCGGTCGAGGGCGAACCAGACGGTCTCGTTGAGGGAAACCTTGTCGTCGCCCAGATCGTCGTTCGTGAGCTTGGCCGCTTCGAGGCTCTTCGCGCCGACCTCGATGGTGTTCTTGATCTTGGCGCAGGGATGCCCCATCTCCCACTCGACGCCCACGAACTCGCCGCGGGCGGGGAAGGTGCGAACCACCGAGCTGACGTCGTTCAGCTTCTCGAGGTTGATCGCGCCGCGCTGGAATCGGGCAGCCCAGGAATCTCCGGGGCGTACCGATCGGTTCGGAAGCGACGGGAGCGGGAACGCGGCGAACAGGTCGGTCCGGTCTCCGCCTCCGCTGGTGCCCTCGATCGGGATGTACGGAGGAATCGACCCGTACACCTGGGTCCCGTTGGGCCTCAGGCGCATATAGATCGGAGCCATCTGATCCTGGTAATAGCGGGTCGGGGTGGTCGATCCCGAGGTGGTGATGTCGGCGTAGTCCTTGCCCTTCAGGGGCATGGCCTGCATCCGGACGAGGCCGTCGCCGTTCGGGTAGGCGCTGTCGACCGCGTAGAGCATCCGGAACTTCTCATATTCGACGGGAAGCTCGGCCGCCCGGCCTCCGGCCCTCTGCTGCTGCTCCGAGATCGTGGAGAGCGTCGTCCGCTGCTGCAGGGTATAGACCCACTGGGTGCCGGGGACGAACCGGTAGCGAAGCGAGAAGCCGCTATTCGGCACCGGGATGCTGGAAACGTTGGCGATGCGGATGTCGATCGAGGACCGGTCGACGATGCGCGGCTGCTCCTTGTAGTCGACGTAGAGCACGGCTTCGACCTTGTGCGGCCCGTCCGACAGCCCTCGGCCCTTCGTGTCGAGGGTATAGACGTGGTACCGGCCCGAGACCGGCGGCACCGTCGCCTCGAGCAGGTTGCCGTCGAGGAAGAAGCCTACGTAGCCGCCCGCCGGGATGCTTCCCTTGGGAATGAGGATGCGCACCTTCTCACGGACCCTGGACTCGTCCGCAGGACGAACAATCGTAAAAGGCGCCTGCGCGAGGGCCGACCCCGCCACGCATGCCAAAGCCAAACTACCGATCCAACGCTTCATGGTTCGTATCAATCTCCCGACCGCGCCCCGGAAGCGCGTCGCCTTGTATCCATTATGACGTTCCCTCCCCGGGGGAACGTTACAGGCTGCCCCGAACGAGCAATTGCCGATATCGCCGCACCTCCGGCTACCAGGCCTCCGGATCG
>DASWVS010000487.1:0-2064 GCA_036401135.1 Fimbriimonas sp. | reverse complement strand
GCGAGCTCCTCGAGCTTGCGCGCGACGGTGGCCGCAGCGCGTCCCCCAAGGCCGGCGTCGACCTCGTCGAAGATGAGGGTCGGCACTCCCGCCCGCCCCGCAAGCGCGGTCTTGATCGCGAGCATCACGCGGGAGATCTCGCCGCCGCTGGCGATGCGGCTGAGCGGCCTCGGGGGTTCGCCGGCGTTCGCGGAGAAGTAGAACTCGACGTCGTCGGCTCCGGATGCGTCCGGCGTGCGCTCGCGGAAGTCGACCTCGAACTGGGCTCGCTCCATGGCAAGGTCGCGAAGCTGCGTCGTCACCCGCTCCGAAAACTCCGCCGCCTTCTCCTTGCGGACCGCCGAGAGGCGCGTGGACGCGTCCCGGAGCGCGCGCTCGCTGGCTTCGACCGCCTCGGCCAGATCCGCCTCGCTCGCCTCGCTGTCTTCGAGCAACGCGAGTTCGTTTCTTGCCTTCGCGAGGAACTCGACCACCGCCGCCTCGTTTTCGCCGTATTTGCGGCGCAGTCGGCGGAGCGAGTCGATCCGTCCCGCGACGTCTTCAAGTGTCATGGGATCGGCCTCGAGGTTCTCGGAATAGCTCCGAAGCCCATGGACCCCTTCTTCGAGTTCGTAAAGCGCCTGCCGGATCGGCTGGACGACTTCCTCGAGCGTCGGGTCGAAGCGGACGGCGTCTTCGAGACTCTTCACCGCCTGGCCGACCTGGTCGATGGCGCAGTCTTCCGCCTCGGAAAGGCCCTGCAGCGCGGCGAGCGAGGCGTTGGCGAGTCGTTCGGCGTGCTGCAGACGCGACATCTGAGATTCGAGCTCCTCCATCTCGCCGGGCTGGGGATCGATCGACTCGATCTCGTTCACCTGGAAGCGCAGGAGGTCGAGACGGTGCTCCCGGTCGCGAATCCCGGCGCGGAGGTCCCTCAGCTTTCGACGGACTTCCTCGGCGAGCCGGTGCTTCTCGGCGGTCTCGCGCAACAGGGCGAACGACGGCTCGCCGATCCACGCGTCGAGATAGCCGATGTGGCGGTCGGGGTTCAGAAGGCTCTGGTGGTCGTGCTGGCCGTGGAGGTCGACGAGAAACTGCCCGAGTTGGCGAAGCGTGGATACGGGGGTGAGGCGTCCGGCGATGCGACATTGGGAGCGTCCTTCGGCCGCGACCTCGCGCTGGATATAGAGGGTTCCCTCCTCGAGTTCGATCCCCAGTTCCTTGCACTTGGCGGCCGCCTCAGGTTCGGCGGCCAGGTCGAGAACCACGCTGACCGACGCCCGGGGCGCGCCGGTGCGCACCAGATCGGAGTCGGCCCGCTCTCCCAGGGCGAGTTCGAGAGCGTCGATCAGAAGCGACTTGCCCGCGCCGGTCTCGCCGGTCAGCACCGAGAACCCAGGCCCAAGCTGCAACTGGGCGCGCTCGATGATGGCAAGGTTCTCCACGGTCAGCTCGACGATCATTGCGTGGCTCCATTGTGACGCTTGGAACGGCCGGCCCGCATCTGACGGAGTGCCGCCCTTTTCCGGGCAGGAGAGGCCGACGGTTCCGAGGCTGATCCTGATGTCCGCCATCCCTTTGGCTCCGAGACGAATCTACTGCTCTGTTCAGGGGCCCAGCTGGTGCGTGGTTGACGCCACGCCGACGAGGGTTCTTTTTCGGCCTTGTTTTTCGCCGTCCGTTCATTTTGAACGCGGCTTCGGCGCATGGGCGTCCAAAGGCTTTCGAAGGGGCAGGTCCATGTAAAAAACCCGTCGCGACGACAGTCGCGACGGGTTTCACAGGGGTTTAGCCCGGACCTTACTGCTGCGGGTCTTTGAACCCGGGGAGCCGTCGGCCCTTATAGTAGCCGTCGGGGGAGGCCGCGTGCCGCAACACGAACGGCTCGCCGCCCACCTGCTTGTTGAGCTGGATCTCGGGCATGCTGGCGGTGTAGTGGGTACGTCGCAAAGCCGTGCGCCGGTGGCTGTGTCTACGTTTCGGATTGGGCATTTACTTCTTCTCCCGGTGCAGGGTGTGCTTCCGCAGCCGCGGGTTGTACTTCATGATCTCCAGTCGGTCGGTGGTATTCCGCTTGTTCTTGGT
>DASWVS010000486.1:0-8622 GCA_036401135.1 Fimbriimonas sp. | reverse complement strand
GTCGAACCTCCCCCTCGGCGAAAAGATCCGGCGCTACGAGGATCTGCGCGACAAGCTTCAGAGCGAAGAGAGCCGAAGGAGCGCGAACCGCGACATCGCCGTCCTCTACGAGCAGGCGGGCAAGGTAGCCCTCCAGAAGGGCAACCTCATCGGTGCCGAGAGCTACTTCAAAGAGGCCGTCCGGCTGGACCCGGAGAACAGCGCCTACTATACGGACCTCGGCGACCTCTACACCGGCAGCGTCAACCGGACGTTCAACGTGATCCAGCGGAGCGAGCTTCTCCACAGCGGAGCAAAGGCATGGGCGAACGCGGCCCGCTACGAGTTGGACGCCACCCGGCGCGAGCAATACGGAAGGACGGCCGTCCAGGCCGCCCTCCTGTTTGCCGCCGGCGTCCAAACCGAGGAGCAGCGCGAACAGGCGCGGGAGCTGCTGGTCGCCGTCCGCCCCTACGCCCCCATGAACGGGGCGGAGATCCAGCAGGTCGACCAGATGCTCGACCGTCTCCGCGGCTGGAACTAGGCCTCGATCTTGCCGACTTCCCGTTTACGGCTCGCGCTCCCTTGACTCATCCCGCTATAGTGGTGGGGATGGATTGTTTGGAGGCGTCGTTTGGTGCTGCCTGACTGGACATGGGTGATCGGACTGTTCCTGGGCGCTACGATCGGTAGCTTCCTGAACGTCGTCATCTATCGCCTGCCGCGCGGGATCTCCCTGTCGAACCCGCCAAACTCCTTCTGCCCGAAGTGCCGGCACTCGCTCGGTCCGCTCGATCTCTTCCCGCTGCTGAGCTGGCTTGCGTCGGGAGGGAAATGCCGCTACTGCCGGGAGAAGGTTCCGTCCCGCTACTTCTGGGTCGAGTTGCTGAACGGCACGCTCTGGGCGATCCTCTGGTACCAGTTCATGGTGGTCCAGTGGCTGCCACTCACCGCCGCCGCCTACATGCTCGTCACCGCCGCCCTCGTGGCGGTGATCTTCATCGACTGGGAGCTGTACATCATCCCGGACGAGCTCAACGCCGTCATCCTCCTCTTCGGCCTCGGGTACCACGGGCTGAACGGCTCGATCGAAACGTCGCTGAAAGGGGCGCTCGTCGGCTGGGGAGTCATTTGGGGCATCCAGCTCATGGGGACCCTCCTATTCCGAAAGGCGGCGATGGGCGACGGCGACATCAAGATGATGCGAGGCGTCGGCGCCGTGCTCGGACCGCTCCTCACCGCCGCGAGCGTCGGGATGGCGGTCGTCCTCGGTCTGGTCGGCGGAATCGTGGGGATTGTTGTGGCGAGCGCCCTGGCAAAGAGGCAGCCGCAGGAGGCGGAAGAGGCGCCGGAAGGGGACCCGGAGCCGGTCTACCTTCGCGACCAGCTGGTGACGGGCGTCTATTACCTCCTTTGTCTGGACGTGCTGGCGCTTTTCTATCGTCCAATAGAGGAAGCGGTCGTCAAGATGCTGATCGCGCAGCCGCAGTCGGAAGACGTCGAGGAGGACGACTGGAAGCCCTCTATGACCACGATCCCCTTCGGCCCCTATCTGGCCGCCGGGGCGATCCTGTGCATGCTGTTCGGCGGATGGGTTGAAAAAGGGCTGAAGGCTTATTGGGAGAACGCGACCGGGGCCGATCGAGCGGTCCAAAGGAACACGGGGGTTGCGAGGCCTCCGGCGGAAGGGGTGACACTATTACACGTATCAACGAACCGGAAAATTTCAGGGGAGCCTCGGAACATCGTCGGCGCGAGCCCCGTCTCATTAGCTGGGGAGAGCAGGGCGGATTACGCATGAAGTTGCAGAAGGGCTTCACCCTGCTTGAGTTACTAACCGTTATTGCCGTTATAGCGATCCTTTCCGCGATCATCTTCCCGGTGTTCGCCAGGGCCCGCGACCAGGCTTACCGCAGCGCGGACATGTCGAACATGAACGCGCTCCGAACGGCGCTTCAACTCTACAAGGCGGACCAGAACGCGTTCCCGCCACGGCTGCTCGGCTACGCGACCGGCTACTCGGACGTCGTTCCGTCGGCCGCCGACATCGTTCCGGCCGACCGCGTCGTCGGCGCCCTCTATCCGAAGCGGATCGACGGGTTGAAGACGCTTCAGCCCGCCTATGCGAGGGCCGACGGCGACCGGATCGAGGACGACTTCATGACCGCCGTCTGGCCCCACGCGCTCCAGACCAGCGGAGGAGCCGCCGGATCTCCCCTTCAGCGCTACTCCACCAACACCGTCGTGAGAAGGCCGATCCTGCGGGACGAGATCCTGCGGTACGACCCTTCGAGCGCCGACCGGTGCCTCTCCGCCGATGCCTACTTCTATCGGCTCAGCGGCTATGACGCGGCGGTCGTCCCGGGTGGAAACGAACTGCGCTACACGCTTTTCTGGACTGGTTGGACCGTTCCTGCCGATCCGTGCAACCCGACGGCTCAGGAATCCGGCGACGCTGCCGACGACCCCAGGCAGCTCGGTTACGCCGATCCGCCCGATAGCACGGTCATCACCTGGAACAGCTACTTCCGCGACTATGTCGATGGCGTTCCCGAACGAGGGCGGCGAGAAATCGTGCTTTTCCTGGGTGGATCCGCCCGACCTTACGACTCGAAAGCCGTCTATGACCAGGCCTATCAGGTCAAGCCGTAACGGCTCCGGATGAAGGATAACGATTTGATGCCTTTGAACTCGCTGCTGTGCGCCTCGGATGGACTTGGGAAGAGGCGCAAGGAGAACCGGATGAACCGCCGCTTCCTCGCCGCTACCACGCTCATCGAGGTGCTCGTCGTGATCGTGATCTTCGCGGTGGGCATCCTGGCCGTCATCCAGGTGTTCCCCCGTGGATTCCAGGTTCTGATGCAGACCCGGAATCGATCCGTCGCGACCAACCTCGGCCGCGCCGAGATCGAGCGCGTCAAGTCGCGCCCCGATCAGATCCCGGAGCAGATCGTCTCGCGCCAGCACGCCGACGGGCTCATCTACCTCACCGGCGACCGACGCCCCGACGAGCTGGGCCCGATGGGCGACGCCATCGCCCGCGACGGGACCCTGAGCTTCGGGAGCGCGACCGTCGGCAACTGGCAGGAGCACAGCGGAGCCAACAACTTCCGCGGGATCATCGGCGAAGGCCGGCGCGTTCCCGCCCCCACGTGGGTCAGCGGGTTGTTCGGCGGCTTGATGGTCCTCCAGTTCAGCCCGGTTTCCGTGGATCAGGCCGAGCTGGTCTATGGCAGCGACCTGGTTCGGCGCACCGCGTTGACGCAGGAAGAGGAGCGCCGGCAGACGAACGAGTACTTCGTGACCGACGCCACCACCCCGGCCATCGCGCTCTGGCTGCCTTCCGGCCCGACCGATCGGCGCTTCCGCCTTGCCTTCACCGCTTTCGTGCCCCGGACCTCGGGCACCGGCTTCTGGCCGCGGCGCGTCGTCGCCACGCTGCCCTCCGGCACGGCCACCGTCCCCGCGTCCAGCCCCGACGTCTACGGCAACTATCCGCTGTACGAGGTGCGGCTGAACACGGTCGTTCCGAACCTCTACGGCGCCGAGCTCGATTCGATCCAGGTCAGCCGGCTCTTCGAGCGGATCGCGCCCACGACCGACTTCACCGACGCCTACCAGTACAAGGTCCTGAACCCGTCCATGGGCGTCCTCCTTTTCAGCCCGATGGCTTCCGACGAACGGCAGCCGCTCACGGCCCGGGTGGACTACGACGTAAAGGACTGGCGGATCATTCGCGAGGAGTTCCGAGTCGCCGACTCCGCCAACCCCCAGTACCGACTCGCCCTGGGCAACCTCAAGGTCGGTGGCCAGGCGGGTCCGGACGGCCAGCCGAACACCGCGATCTTCCTCGAGCGGACCGATCCCGGCATCACCCAGATCAGCGATCCCAAGGCCGACCACTTCATCCTCCAGGACATGGTCACGGGCGGCCTGATCGCCGAACGCGCGTATAGCGGAGGCCGCCAGCTGGTCGCCGTCGACAAGAGCCTCGGGCTGGTGACCTTCTTCGACGCGAACACCTCCACGCCTTCGATCGACGCGGAGCTGCTGATGCCCGGCGCGACCTCGACGACGTACATCCCCCTGGCCAACCGGCCTCTGCGTGCGCTTTACATGGCGAACGGGGAGTGGTCGGTCCAGGTTCTGAAGGCCGCCTCGACCTACCACATCACCTTCGACGTGCCCGGCCCCGGCCAGTACTACGTCGGCGGCTCGAACACGGCGATTGGAGGCCTGAGGGGAAGGATCTACTTCTCGCCGTCGGAAACAGGACGGCGGGTGGCGTTCGACGAGCTCTTCGTCCGCGACTCGAGCGGCGTCCAGAGGCAGCTGCTCGGCCAGGACTTCCAGATCGCCATCCGGAACCCGGATCCGACCGGCCTGCCGTCGATCGACGTGCGGGAAGTGGCGGGGCAGAACGCGGTCGTGAGCTTCGTCAACGGCTACCCGGCGCGGGGCGTCAAAGGGGCTTCCCTGGCGGTCCGGGTCCTGCACAACCAGGCGACGTTCTCGCTCACCGACGATGGGGCGACCAACATAAGACGTCTCGAGCAATGGGGGCGCAATTGGAGGCGCAGCACCACCGAGACCTATATTCAGCGGGGGGATAACATTCGATGATGCGCCGTCTAGCCTTTACGCTGATCGAGCTCTTGACGGTGATCGCCATCACGGCGGTCCTCCTGACGCTCATCATCGTGCCCGTCTTTCAGAGCTTCAATCTGACCCGCACGGCCCAGGCGTTCGCGGAAGCTCAGGAGCGAGCCCGCACCGTCTCCGAGCGGATCGCGAGAGAGATCGGCAACAGCGCCGGCGTCCGCGACCTCAGCGGGATCGAGACCTGGCCGATCAACGGGGTTAACACCTCGGTCGCGCGGCACACGCTCGCGGTGACGGTCCCCTCGGTGACGGCCAACGGTACGCCCAACGACGGCGGTCCGATCGTCCAGGTGGCGCTCCCCTACTCGAAGATCGATATGTACCTCCCCGCGGAAGGAGAGGAGACCATCGACGGCACGGGCAACGGCTACCGCAACCCGGTAACCGGCAAGATCGACCCGACGCTCCGTGCGCCCCGTGGCGCCGTGCGGCTTCCCGCCGCCCCCGGACAGCTTTGGGTCCGGTACTTCATCGGCCTTCGCGAACCGGTGCGCGTCGTCAACGGCCAACTGGCCGCGAACCCTTACCGCGATCCCTACACGGGACTGCTCCAGACCCGCGGCTCCGAGCGGGACAATTTGTACGTCATCTGGCGCGTGGAATACGCCCCGCGGCAGGCCGGCGCCTGGAACGCCTCGCTGTTCGCCCTCGACGCCAACGGCCGGCCGATGGACCTGGACAACCCCGCGTTCTTCTCCCTCGTGCCGGGCGTCGACACCGCCAGCGGGACCGACCTGACCCTCACGGCGGAAGGAACCCGTAAAGCACAGCGCATCCTGCACTGGATGGGACAGAGCGCGCCCGGCGAGTCCGTCTCGGTACGGTCGCTCGGCAACGCGACCATCGTTACCGAAGTCTCGCGATACGACATGATCCAGCCCCTGTACGACCTTCGAAGTCGGCAGGTGAAGAACACGAACGGCGTCCCCAACGTTCTCTCGCTGCTCCAGTTCCGCCCCACGCGCGTCGACAACGACAACGCGACGCCGCAGACGGCGGTCCGACTCGGCGAGGAGACCCAGAACGCGGGCACGCTCGCCGCGGACGTCTATACGACCCGCTTCGGGATGTGGAGCAACGCCGTCGTCCGAATCTGGCCGGGCAGCTATAGCCCGAACGGCGCCAACGAGTATCTCGTCGGACGGCCCACACCGAACGGCTTCAGCATTTTCGCGATCGATCCCGACAACGCCGCCAACGACGAGGAGATGCGCGAAGGCGTGGAGCTCTTCGACATGGCGGCGTACGAGTCGGCGCCCAAGTATCCCTTCTCGGCCGCGGTCATCTCCGCCAATAGTCGGTCGGGCTGGACGTCCGATGCCCGGCTGCGGGAGCTTTTCGTGCCCTTCTTCACGAACCCGGGACGAGGAAGGGTGATCGCCAGCTTCGGGATCTCCGAGGTCGGCGATATCGCGAATGCGGCATCGACCGGCTCGAACCTGCCTTACGTGCGCTCGGGCATCCCGAGCCCTCCGGGCGACGATCCCGCGTCCGCGGCACCGTTCTCGCCCTACCCGGACCGAGACGCCTTCACCATCAACCAGGTGTTCAACCGGGTCTGGAACCAGTACCCCGAGCTGCAGGGCACGGTCGAGCGGTTTATCGACACGAGGGTCGTGGCGAACGCGGACGGCGTGTACTCGCCGCTCTTCCCGAATTTCATCGGCGGAGCGACCGGCTTCACCACCGCCAACCCGACCAACCAGACGCGCGCTTCGCGGGTCGCCATCGTTCCGGGTAGCGACGAGGTCTTCGGGCCGGACCAGCTCTCCGGGCCGAACTACGGCAACCGGATCCGCTACACCCGCGTCAATGGACGGCCCGGTCCGAACCAGTACCGAATCAATCTGACGGACCTGCCGGAGCCGACCAACGACGCGGGCCAGGTGGACTACCAGGTCGCCTTCCCCGGCGTCGCCGGCGTCCCCCCGGTCCCGCCGAGCACCTACGATCCGAACAGCCTGATCAGCGCGGTCCTTCAGCCGCGGTTCCGGGCTGGCTACATCCAGTTGAATTCCGACCCGAATACGCCGCTGCCCGACGGACCTTTCGAGATCTCGTACCGGTTCCAGTTCGTGGGCGGTCGAAAGGGCAATCAGCCGGGCGACCGTTTGGCGGTCGACTACGACACCCGCCAGCTGATCTCCGTGTTGCTCACTATCCGAAACTACCCACAGTCGAGCGCGCCGAACCCTCAAAGCGTGACGCTTAAGGCGACCGCGACTGTTCGTAACTACGTCCGCTGAAGCTTATGAACGCACAGATTCGACAATGGAACCGAAGGCGCGAGGGCGGTCAGACCATCGTGGTCGCGCTCATCATCCTGGGATTGCTGCTTATCCTGGCGTTCGTGTTCTTGGCCGTCATCAACCAGAACATCCAGTCGACGCAGCGGCAACAGCAGCGGACGGTCGCGAACGACCTCGCCGAGGCCGGCATCCGGTACGCGCATGCCCAGTTGCTGAACAGCGAGCTCGGCGCCGACTGGCGAGGCCAGGTGACGACGCTGGTCCCGGTGGCGGGCAACCCGAACGTCACCGCCGACCCCGACGCGCTCTACCTTCGGCCGGGAAGCGTCAACCTCGCCTGGCCGGATAACCCCCAGCATCGGGACCTCGGCGGCCCCGACGGCTTGGGGCCCTATTTCCGGGTCCCCTATGCGGGAGGGCGCGCGCTGGTTCGCGTCCGCTACGCGCCGACGGATGCGAACATCCTCGCCGCGTCTCCCCTGGCGGCCCTGCGAACCGGGGCAGAGCGCGACTATACGATCATCGAGGCGATCGGTCGCGAGGGAGCGGTCAACCTGAGCGACCCGACCAAGGTTCCCAGCTCGGGCGCCGTTCAGTACCAGGGCTTCACCAACACCCAGCAGCTCGAGCAGGCGCTCGCCCAGATGCGCACGAACGACCAGCAGAACCCCGGTTCCCGCCGGCTGAGGGCGTTCGCCTCGATCGGCATCATCGAGTCGGCCTGGTACATCCATAACAAGGACAAGGTGTCCCGCCCCGCCGAGATCGGTATCCCCGACGATCTGGGGGCCATGCTCGGCAGCGACTCGATCGGGGGCGCCCTGCCCCGCCAGTACGGAGGAGCCCAGCGGCTGTTCGGCCAACCGGGGCAGGGAAGCTTCCACAGCAACGCCGACATCCTGCTGAACGGGATCGTGCAGTTCCACCTGAACCGGAACCTCGGCGAGCGCGTTACCGTCGCCGCGTCCATCAAGGCGGATGACGACGCTCGTCTGGAGCTGATCAGCACCCAGTTCAACGGCAGCCTCTGGAACTCCACGACCAACACCGTGGCCGGCGCCGCCCTGGACTCGCGCAACCCCGCGTTCGATACCTTCGGCGGCGTCCTCCTCGACGGCGTCGCCGACTCCGACGCATCGGGCCGCGCCCGGAACGTCGCCTACAAGACGCCCCCGTCGATCCTGACGAAGGACCCGGATACCGGCGAGCTTCGCTACCGCGTGATGTCGCGCGAAAGCGGCGTGGCCGCGAGGGCGACGGTCAACGGCCAGGTCGTCGTGACCAACAGCGGCCAGTACGGGCACGGCCGCAACGTCTACGTCAACAACTTCGACGACCGGCAGGTCGGGTTCGACGAGGCTTCGCGGGCGAACGCCGGTGGGGACGAGTCGCTCGTTTACGACTGGTTGAATCCCGGCAACACCATGCCGAGGTCCGGCTGGAAGGGCGGCTTCTATATCCCGCGCGGCGCCACGCTGAACTTCCGCTACGACGGTTTCGAGATCATCCGCGACGGCAGGGGCCCCGACTCCGAGCGAGTCTGGCTGACGCCCGCCGGACGGCTGCCGGCCACGGGCGCGGACCCGCGGATCGTGTATCGCATCGGCATTCCCGCCGGCGGAAGCCAGCCCTACATCGTCAACAGCCTGACGCCGGGCGTCAACATCAACGCCGAGAATCCCGACTTCTCTTTGGGAATGCCGTTTGGCGGCGTGCTCTTCTTCGAGGGCAA
>DASWVS010000485.1:0-5976 GCA_036401135.1 Fimbriimonas sp. | reverse complement strand
TGGGCATCGCAGGAGTCGCGTCGGTGGTCCTCCTCGGGTTCTGCTGCCAGCCCTTCGCCATCGCCGGCGGCATCTTCGGCGCCGTCGGGTTGAACCACGCCCTGAACGCGAAGAGGCTGGGAAGCCTGCAGGTGCAGGGGCCGCTGGTGCTGAACGCGATTGCCATCGCCCTCGCCATCCTGAGCGTCTTCGGCGGCTTGTCAAGCCTGCTCACCCCCTGGAGGTGGTGAATGCATCGCGTCAGCCGGTCTTGATCATGACGAGCACGATTTCCCCGAACGGCGTCTGGGGCTTCCACGAAAGGTTCTTGAACTCTTCGTCGACCGTGAAAGAGATGTCCTGGATCCCCAGAGGCAGGCGGCTGAGCAGCGCCTTGTCCTTGGGGACCAGCTTGACGGTCCCCTCGGTATAGGTCCAGGTTCCCTCGATCGGCACCGGACCGGAGAAGATCGCCGTACCGTCGGTGCTGAACTTAACGCTGACCGTCGCGAGCACCTTCTTGACCCTCTCCTCCGCGCCGGGCATCGGCGTCGGAGGGATCACGGTCTTCTTCTGGTCGACGATCCAGTTGCCGACGATCCGCTGTCGAGGGTCCATCCGGCAACCGAGCGTCAGCAAGAGGGGAACGATGAAGACCAGGCGGCGCATCTCTTAGGTTTAACGCCCGTACTTGCGGCGTTGTTTCCCCGCCGTCCATCTTCCGGAGTTCCGTCGTAATATAAGGGTTCGTACCGCTATGAGACCCTTCTGCATGTCCCGCCTGTTTTTGCCGTGCCTCCTCGTCGCCCCGTTCAGCCTCGCCGGAGCCCAGGGCGATCCGGCGACCGTGGAACGAATCATCGATCGGGGCAAGCACAACAACCAGGTCATGGTGCGCCTTCGCGACATCACGGACATCGGCCCCCGCCTCACCGGCTCTCCGAACCTCTACCGCGCGCAGCTGTGGGCCATGTCGCAGTTCAGGAAGTGGGGGCTCAAAGATGTGCGCCTCGAGAAGTGGGGGGAAGTCCCCGTGGGGTTTGAGCGAGGCTCCCGGCAGGTCGGGCGCATGGTCCGCCCCTTCCTCAGCGACTTCCAATTCACGACCCCGAACTGGGCTCCAGGAACGAACGGCCTCGTGCGGGCAAAGGCGGTGGCGGCGCCGAAGACGCTCGAGGAGCTCCAGCAGCGACAGGCGAGCCTCAAAGGCGCCTGGCTCGTGCTGGAGGGCAACGCGGGCATGCGCGGCGCGAGGATGCCGGACGGAGAGCTGAAGAAGGCGCTGGACGCGGCCGGGATCGCCGGCTACGTCTCCGGGGCCGCCGACGAGCGCGTCCACTCGCACGGGACCTGGCGCGACAAGTCCTACGACGTCCGCCCCAAGGACCTCCAGATCACGGTGCGAAAGAGCGACTACGACCGGATCGTGCGCAACATCCGGTTCGGTCGAGAGGTCGAGCTCGAGTTCGACATCGAGAACAGGTGGTTCAAGGGCCCCGTCCCCCAGTACAACGTGGTCGCCGACATCAAGGGAACCGAGCGTCCCGACGAGATGGTGATCGTGTGCGGGCACTTCGACTCGTGGAATTCGCCCGGCTCCCAGGGAGCGAACGACAACGGCACCGGATCGGCGACGGCGATGGAGGCCGCCCGGCTCCTGATGGCGGCAGGCGCCAAGCCAAAGCGGACGATCCGGTTCGTCCTCTGGTCGGGCGAGGAGCAGGGCCTGTTGGGCTCGCGGGGCTACGTGGCGACCCATAAGGACGAGATGGACAAGATCTCTGCCGTCCTCAACGACGACGGCGGAACCGGCTACCACGGAGGTTACGTCGGTATCGAGACCATGAAGGAGGCGATGGAGGCGGCGTTTGCGCCGACCGTCCGGGCGTTCCCCGAGTTCCCGATGGAATTCTCGGTGGCGAAGCAGATGCCCGCCGGCGGCTCGAGCGACCACGCTCCCTTCAACTGGGAAGGCGTCCCCGGCTTCTTCACGATGGAGAAGGGCGAGAAGGCCAACTACGGCAAGGTCTGGCACACCCAGTTCGACCGTTACGAAGAGGCAGTGCCCGAGTACCTGGTCCAGAGCAGCACGAACCACGCCATCGTCGCCTACAACCTCGCCTGCGCGCCGACCCTCCTCGCTCGGGGCCCGAAGCCGGAGCGCCGCCGGGACGCGATCAAGATCGAGCCGGTGGGAGCGGACCACGTCTATGAGTCGCCCGACCTCCACGACGGCGACCACGATCACAGCGACGACTACATCCTCGAGCTCGTCGACCGCGTCAAGCGGGCGGCCGCAGCGAACTTCGGGCTCCGATAGCCGGTGGAGTCCTTCAGCTGGGTCGGGAGAGAAGCTCCTCGAGCGACTCGCCCGACCACTGCCCTTCGGGTGCGGTCTTGGTGACCCCCGTGAGGACCAAGAACGTCGGGCATCCGGCGGCCTTGCCGCACTCGATGTCGGTGTCGAGCCGGTCCCCGACCACCAACGCCTCCTCCGGCCGCAGTCCCGTTTCACCGAGGACCATCTCCACCAGGTACGGCTTCGGCTTACCCACCACGAGCGGCTCCTGCTCGGAGCAGGCGGCGACGGCGGCGACCAGGCTCCCCGCTCCGGGAACGAGAGTGTCGCCTTCCATCGGGTAGGTGGTGTCGGGATTCGTGGCGACGAACCGCGCGCCGCGCCGGATCCGCTGCATTGCCGCGTTCAGGAGCGGATAGTCGAAGTGGCGGCAGATGCCGACCACGACCGCGTCGACGTCGTCGGGAGCGTTCGGCGTCACGATGCCGTTTGCCGGGGCGTTGGTGGCGGCGATGCCCGCCTCGCGAAACGTCTGGACCAATCCCGGCTCGCCCACGAGGAAGACGCTCCGCACCCCCTCCTTCGCGAGAAGCTTCGCCGTTCCGTACCCGCTGCCGACCGCCTCCTCCTCGTGCGCCTCGAAGCCCATCCCCTGAAGCTTGGCGGCGAACTGGGCGCGGGTCTGGCTCGAGTTGTTGGTGAGGAACCGGACGAGCGCGCCGCGACGGCGAAGCTCCGCGAGCACCTCCGGTGCGCCGGGGATCACCGATGTGCCGCGAAAAAGCGTGCCGTCGAGGTCGAAAAGGTAGGCCTTGTACTTCATAGGGGAGCGCGGGCTTCAGCCCGCATGGGTCCGCGGCTTTCAAGCCGCCAGAAACGGATTCTCGATGCGCACGCCCTTGATCACCTGCCCGTGCTGCATGTCCTCGCTCAGGATTCTTTCACACTTCGCCAAGACCGCTGCTTCGACGATCATCGCGTCCCAAACGGTGCGCTGGTATAGGATCGCTGTCCCCATTGCTTCGATCGCGGCAGAACCATCCACGGCAACTGTTTCCAAATGCGTAAATCCTTGGGCGAGTGATCTGGCCAGTAAAGGGTCAGCGCCCAGCTTCCTCGTGGCCGAGTTGAAGAATTCAAGGAGAACCTGAGTCGAGATGACGTGCCGATACTTCGTGGAGCCCAAGATCCGTTGCGCGACTTCCTGCTTTTTCGAATTTCGGCTGTCGCTCGCGTAGATGAGGACGTTCGTGTCGATAAAGGCTCTAACGGTCTTCATACAGCTCGTCCCGATTCCACTTCCATGTCTTCGTGTATTGCATCTGGTCTAGGAGCGCCTTTTGCTTCGCCCACCACTCCTCGTGAGACGCGGACGTGATCTGCTCGAGCGCTTCTTTGGTGAGCGCATTCACGGACATCCCCCGCTCTCGAGCCACCTTCTTCGTCCTTTGAAGCAGCTCATCGGGAACGTTGAGGTTGATCGTAGCCACACAGAAATTGTAACACAGAATCTGTGCGAACAAACCTCCCGCTCCTTCTACTGGTACTCAGACGAAGAAAATTCGGTCGGGTCGAGCTTCTCCAAAAGCACTTTCTCCAGGCCCCTCTGGTCACCAAAAGAAATTCCTGAGCGACGGCTGGCGGGACATCCTACAACCCCAACCTCCCCCACATCGCGTCCACCCGCTCCACCACGTCCGGGGCCATCTTGATCAGCTTGGGGTAGTTCCGGTTGAACCCGTTCTCCCCGGGCCATTTGTGGGTGCAGTCGAAGCCGATCTTGCCGCCAAACCCCTCCGCCACCGAGGCGTGGTCGAGCTGGTCCACCGGGCCGCGCGAGTGCAGAACGTCCCGCGAAGGATCGCAGTTGGCACCGATCCGGAACAGGCACTCCCCCAGGTCCTGCACGTTACAGTCCTCGTCGAACACGAACACGAACTTCGTGAAGGCCAGTCCGCCCAGCCCCCAAATCGCGTTCATGATCTTGTAGGCGTGCCCCGGGTACTTCTTCTTGATCGAGACGAACGCCATGTTGTGGAACGTCGCCTCCACCGGCAGGTTGTAGTCCACGATCTCGGGAACGCTGAGCCGGACCATCGGCAGGAAGATCCGCTCCACCGCCTTCCCCATCCACCCGTCCTCCATGGGAGGGATGCCGACGATCGTCGCGGGGTAGACCGGCTTCTCGCGCATCGTCACGGCGGTGACGTGCAGCACCGGGAAGTCCTCGGCGAGCGAGTAGTAGCCCGTATGGTCGCCGAACGGCCCCTCGAGGCGGCGCTCCGAAGGATCGACATACCCCTCGATCACGATCTCGGCGTCGGCAGGCACCATCACGTCCACCGTCTTCGCCTTCACCATGCGCACCCCTTTGCGCCGCAGGAAGCCGGCGAACAGCATCTCGTCGATTCCGGGCGGCAGGGGCGAGATCGCGGAGAAGGTGATCGCCGGGTCGCCACCGAGGGCGATGCAGGCTTCGAGGCGCTTGCCCTGCGCGCCCGCGTCCTCCATCTGTCGCATGCCGGTCTTGTGCATCTGCCAGTGCATCCCGCACGTGTTCCGGTCGTGGACCTGCACCCGGTACATCCCGACGTTCCGCTTGCCGGTGTTCGGGTCGTGGGTGAAGACGGTGGGCAGGGTCACGAAGGGACCCCCGTCCTCAGGCCAGCACGTGAGCACCGGAAGTTTCGTCAGGTCGATCTCGTCCCCCTGCAGCACCAGCTCCTGACAAGGCGCGCGGTCGACGGTCTTGGGCGGCACCCCCTTGAGTTCGCCCAGCAGCCAAGGGAGTTTCTTGAGGGCTTCGATCTTGCCTTTCGGCAGTTCCGGCTTGAGCAACGCCTCGATACGCTGGGCGTGCTCCTCGTAATCGTCGCAGGACAGCGCCAGCGACATCCGCCTCCGCGTCGCCATCGTATTGATCGCGACGGGCAGATAGCCCCTCGCTTCCCCGGGGGAGAAGGGTTGGGGTGAGGGGGCGTGGATCGAGGAGTGCCCCATCACCGCCGACATCGGGTCGGGAGTCCCCAGGCGGGGCTCCGGCCCGACGACGTTCTCGAAGAGCAGCGCCGGGCCGCCCCGCTTCACCACCCGGTCGGTGATCTCGGTGATCTCGAGGTACGGGCTCACCGGCTCCCGGATCCGCTTGAGCTCGCCCTTGGATTCGAGACCCTCGAGGAAATGTTGAAAGTCGCGGTACGCCATGCGAGGCTAGATTCTACGCGTTCCGCGCGCGCTCCGGAAATGCCGGCTCGACGCGAGGCGGCAGGCTATGGGAGAGGGATATGATGGGAAGTGCTTGCCTGCCTGCTGGCCTTGGGTGTGACGATGCAAACCTTTCAGTTGGATGCCTATGCCGACCAACGCCGGGTGCTTGAAACTCGAGCACCGGCCTCGTTCGAGTGGACCGTCCGTGTCCGCCTGGCCGACGGTCGCTCGGCGGGGGTGCTCTTCGGCCTGTCCGACGACGGCCAAAACGGCTACGTCGCACGCCTGGACAGCCGTCTCGGGCTCCTGATCCTGGGAAAGATCGGGCCTTGGCCCAAGGAGGAGCGGCTTGCGACGTACCGCTGGGAACCGATCGACGGCACGGCTGCGACCCTGCGGGTCGTCGCCGGCAATGGCTCCGCCAGAGTCTTCGTGAAGGAGAAAGGCGAGTACCCGCTGCTCGAAACCCGCGCCTATCGGCCGACGGGTTC
>DASWVS010000484.1:0-3135 GCA_036401135.1 Fimbriimonas sp. | reverse complement strand
TGGATGCGATCGCCAACGTCAAGATCTCCAGCGACCAGCTGGTGATCTACAACGCGATCGAGCGGTTCAACCGCACCGAGCCGAACGCGATCCGCCGCGTCGCCAAGGAGACCCTCGAAGGACACCTCCGGGGTGTTCTCGCGCGGCTGACTCCCGAGGAGGTGAACGAGGACCGGCTGCGGTTTGCCGAGGAACTGGCCGTCGAGTCCGAGCACGATCTCGTGAAGCTTGGGATCCATCTGGACACGCTGAAGATCCTCCACGTGAGCGACGATCGGCATTACCTCGACAGCATCGGCCGCGGCGCCATCGCCCAGGTGGTCCGAAACGCGGAGATGGCCGAGTCGGACGCGGAGCGGAACGCCGAGTTGGCCGAAGCCACCAACCAGACGCGCGGATCGGTGGCCAAAGCCACCGCCGACACCAACATCGCCCGAATGAAGAACGAGCTGCGCAAGATCCAGGCGGAGCTCGAAGCCCAGGTGAAGTCGGAAGAGGAGCGGACGCTCGCCGCCGCCCGAGAAGCCCGCGCCGTCGCCGAGCACGAGTTGCAGTCCATCCGTACCGAGTTGGAAGGCATCCGTCTTCAGGCGGATCAGGTTCTCCCCGCCGAGGCGCATCGAGTGGCCCAGGAGTTCCAAGCGCGAGGCCAGGCGGCGATCCTGCGCGAAAGGGGCGTCGCCATGGCGGAAGCCCTGCAGCTGATGAACCAGGCGTGGTCGGACGCGGGCGACAGCGCCCTCAGCATCTATGTGCTGGAGGACCTCGACAAGATCCTCGCCGGCGCCGCCAAAGGCGTTCAGAAGGTCAAGATCGGCAACCTCAACATGATCGACACGGGCGACGGGAAACTACTGCCCGCCTACGTTTCGAGCTATCCCGCGATGCTCGGCTCGATTTTCGACGCGATCGCGGAAACGACGGGCATCGATATCGCCAAAGCCATCGCCCCACCCGAGAAGGCGCTGCCTGAACGGGCGGTGGTACCGAACCAGGAGGTGCCGGCATGACCATTCCCATCCTTCTCGGCATTGTGATCTTTCTGATCGTCGTGGCCGTGCTCGGCCTGCAAGGCCTCATCTACACGTGCCCGCCGAGCGAGGTCCTGATCTTCTCGGGCAAGAAACGGCTCGACGAACTGACGGGGCGCTACCTCGGGTTTCGCGTCGTCAAGGGAGGTTTCGGTTTTCGCGTCCCCCTGATCGAGCGCGTCGACCGGATCGATCTCACGAACATGGTGATCGACCTCTCGGCTATGAACGCCTACTCCAAGGGCGGCGTGCCCCTGACCGTTCAGGGCGTCGCCAACGTGAAGATCGCCGGGCACGAGCCCATGCTCAACAACGCGATCGAGCGATTCCTCGGCAAGAGCCGGGTCGAGATTATGCAGGTCGCCAAGGCCACTCTGGAAGGCTCCCTCCGCGGCGTTCTCGCCACGATGACGCCCGAGCAGGTGAACGAGGACAAGATCCTGTTCGCCGAGCGTCTTGTGGGCGAGGTCGAGCAGGATATGACCAACCTCGGCCTGGTCGTCGACACGCTCAAGATCCAGAACGTCCAGGACGACGTCAAGTACCTCGAATCGATCGGTCGACAGCGCAACGCCGAGGTCGTCAGCACCGCGCGCGTGGCGGAAGCGATCGCTAAAGCGGACTCGATGTCTCGAAGCGCGGAGAACCAGGAGAAGGAGGTTGCCGCCCAGATCCAGCAGCAGATCGACGTCGCCCGCGCCGAAGCGCAGCGACGACTCATCGACGCCCAGACCCGAAGGGCTGCCGTCGTCGCCGAAGAGCAGGCACAGGTTGCCGCGCTGGTGGCACAGGCGAAGGCGGACGTGAACGTCCAGAAGGCGCGCGTCGAACAGATCCGTAGAAAGCTCGAAGCCGACGTGGTCACCCCCGCCAAAGCCTCCGCCGAGGCGGCGGAAGCCCAGGCCAAGGCGGCAACCGCTTCGATCATCGAAGACGCGCGTGCCAAAGCCGAAGCGCTGAAGGCGGTCGCCGAGATGTGGCGGCAGTCGGGTCCGAACGCGAGGGAGATCCTCCTGGCCCAGAAACTCGGAGGCGTTATCGACGCGGTTTCGAGCCTCGTGCCCGAGACTCAGATCGAGAAGGTCACCATGATCGGAGGCGGCGACTCGAACGGCAGCTTCATCGGCAAGGCGGTATCGACCAACGAGCAGCTCAAGCAGGTGTTCGGGGTGGACCTCGTGGAGAAAGTTAAGACGATAGGACAGCCCGCTTCGGGTCAGACCAAGGAGACGGTGCTTCGGGAGGTCATCGAGGTACCGGCCCCGCCGAAGAACGATAAGCCGGAGAAAAGGGAAGACAAGCTTCCGCCGGTCGTGGTTCCTCCGCCGCGCACCAAGTAACCCACAGCCTCATCGGACCGAGTCGAGTATCGAAAGGAGATCCGGCTCGGTCCGAACGACCCCGTCCTCGGCGGCTTCGACGAACCGCAGCGGCGGGGCCTCCAACCCCAACTCCAGCGCGAGCGGTCTGTCCCTGAGCCCGTACACGAGTTCACGGACCTGATGGGGAACGGTGAACCGCCCGGGCGCCAAGCGACGCTTCAGAGCCGGGGCGTACTCGCAGAAGAAGAACGGGAACGGAGGGTCCAGCGGCACGACGTTCGTGCAGATCGGCTGAGGAACCTCGCTCTCCGTTTCGGAGAAGCCTCGCAGCCTCAACAGGCTCGGATCGGGCTCCACCTTTTCCCGAACCTCGTAGGCGATCCCGAATCGATCCAGAGCGCTGCAGGCGTGTTCGACGCTTTCCGGCTCGTAAACCAGGGTGCGGATCAATGGTCTCGCAGGATCACGGTCGAGGGGTTGGTAGAGTTCCACGTTGAATGTTCCGACCGAGACGCCCGACGTTAATGCGCCCGGCCAGAACGGTCCCACCGGCCATGCCGTCGGGTACCCGGCAGCCGCCATGCCGGCCATCGCCTGCTCGATATCCTCGACTTCCGCAATGACATGGTCGAGCCGTATCATAAGCCCCCCTGGTCGAGGACGATCTGCGCGAGGTCGTCATAGGGAGCCGCGTCGACGGCGGGGAGGCTGGTCGCCCGGCCCGTCGCCGTTTGAAAGGCTTCCGCCGCTCTCGCGTGCGCCAAGGGGAGGAAAACCTCGTA
>DASWVS010000483.1:0-4549 GCA_036401135.1 Fimbriimonas sp. | reverse complement strand
GTCACCTGCACGACGCCCGCTTTCGTCGAGACGGTGAGGGAGCGGGACGGGGACGCTTCGAAGCTGGCGCTGTTGCCGAACGGAGCCGACCTCCGGCTCTTCCAGCCGATGCCGAAACGACCCGACGACCGCTACAGGGGCAAGTTCGTCGTGATGTACTCGGGTTTGCTCGGGCTCAAGCACGGTCTCAAGGTGCTGCTCGAGGCGGCGAACCTCCTGCGGAACGATCCGGACGTCCTGTTCGTGCTCGCCGGCTCCGGCGCCGACGAGGCCACGCTGCGCAAGCTGGCTTCGAATTATAAGCTGCCCAACGTCCTGTTCGCAGGAGAACTCAAGGTGGATCAGATTCCGGCGACCCTCGCCCAAGCGGACGTCTGCGTCTCGATGCTGGACACCAACCCCTACTTCCGGAAGATCATCTCGGTGAAGGTTTTCGAATACATGGCGTGCGGAAAGCCGGTCATCGGGATGCATTCGGGCGAGACGGCGCGCATTCTCTCGGAGTCCCAAGCCGGCATCGTCGTACCGCCCGGAGACAGCGAGGCGCTGGCTGCGCGCATCCGCGAACTGAAGGACTGCCCGGAGCTCCTGCTCGATATGGGTGAGAAGGGGCTGGCGTATGTCGCCGACAACTACGACCGCGACCTGATCGCATCCAAGCTCGAACGTCTGCTGGTCGGAGTCGCCGCCGGTAGGACGCCGGCCTCCATCGAGGACGAAGAAACCTTGCGGGTCCAGCGCGCCATGCTCGCATGAGCGGACGTCAAGGCTTTTCGAACCCGAGGACCTTTGCTTCCAGCTTGCCCCGGCGGGGATCTTCGTCGAATCTCACCCAGCCCTCGCGCTTGGACTGGCGGGGCAGGTAGTCGATATCGAAGCCGGCGGTTTCCTTCTCGCCGCTCGAAGGCGTCAGGACCACCTCGACCTTCACCCCTTCCGCCGTTTGGCCGCCCATGTTCTCGGCGACCACGGGAACCAAGAAGCCGTTTCCATGGCTTTCGGGCTGTTTGAGGGTTAGCTCGACGAACGGCGGTTTCCTCGGGCCGCTCAAGGCGTCGGACGCAAGGAAAGCGAGGGTGGCCAAGACCATCACGAGGCTCACCCCGGCGACCGTCCATTCCAGCCAGTTCTTTTTCATCCTCGGAGAAGGAGCCTCCCTGCCGAAGCTCCCAGCGTCGCCGGAAGCGCAAGCACGACGATCAAGGCTACCGCGATGATGCTCGACACGCCGTCGAACCGGTTGAAAAAGGCGAGGGTCACGGCCGACACGACGAGGGCAGCCGCATAGGCGATCCCAGTTTCCACGACGACGGTTCGGAACCGACCCTCGGCGGGCAGCGCCTTGCCGTGCCGGAACTCCAGGTAATGCAGGATCACTCCGGTGAGAACGAGGGACACGAGGACCAGGGCGAGCAGCCGGAGCGAAGAGTTCTCGATGGCGAGCCGGACGACCTCCTCGGTCGGCGCAACGTTCGCCCCTACGAGCACCGCCCCGCATACCGCGAGTACGAGGTTGCCCCAAAATCCGGGTTCGTCCCGATCCTCGCCCATCCCGTGGTCGTCCGAGTCTTCCGCGTCCCCCAGTTGGGCCGTTCCGACGGAGACGCCGATCGCCACGAGCAATGCTTCGACGACGATTTTGCCCACAAACTCTTCCGGAGGCATCTGCCAGTTGATCCGGCCCAGGGCCCAGAGCACGAACGCGGAAAGCGCGAGGCCGAGCCCCAGCTCCTCGAGCGAATCGATGGCGACTTCGGAAAATCGGGAGTCCTTCCGCAACCCGGCAAACCGGTTGTAACCGAGAAGAAGCAGAAAGGTGCCGCCGAGGGCGGCGATCAGCCTCATCGGGCTGGCGATAAAGCCCGTCCACCAGACCTCCATCGTGTAGAGCAGCGGGAGGCTGAACAGGAGACCCCCGACGATTCCGCGCCCATACTCCTGGAGCGACTGACGGATAGTGGGGGATCTACGCGCGTCCCTCTGCCCTTGCTCTTTCGCCATCCGATGCGCCGCTCCCGTTCGCAGAGACTCGCGGGCAAGTCGGCAGGTTCCTTCGGCCGTTGCCTTCCCTAGCCGCTCGCTTTGTCCAAACAAAAGCCTTGTTGCTACTGCGCGGTCATTTTCCGCCACCGTCGGTACCGGCCTCGTTAATGCAAGGGATACTTCAGGCAAGTTATGCTGATCGTTGGCGAGCGGATCAATACGAGTCGGAAGGTAAAGGGCGAGGCAGTGATCGAAAAGGCGGTGGTCAACCGCGACACGGCGTTCATCGAGAATCTTGCGAGAAGCCAGGTGGATGCCGGATCCCACTACATCGATGTGAACGCGGGAACTCTCACGTCGGGCGAGCCCGAGGCGCTGGAGTGGCTGACGCAAGTGGTCCAGAACTGTGTCGAAGCCCCGATCTGCTTCGATACGCCGAACCCGGAGGCGCTGCACCGGGCGCTGGCAGCCTACGACATGAGCAAGGGCCAGCCGTTCGTCAACAGCATCACCGCCGAAAAGGACCGTTACGCCAACCTCCTGCCGATCGTCCTCGAGACGAAGGGCAAGGTGATCGCGCTCGCGATGGACGACACGGGGATCCAGCCGGACGCGAACGTGCGCTATCAAGTGGCCAAGAGGCTGATCGACGACCTCACCGGCGCGGGCGTGCCCCTTGGGGACATCTACATCGACCCGATGATTTTCCCGATCGGCTCCGGAGACGAAGTGGTGGTGGCGTTTCTCGATATCCTGAAGAAGATCAAAGCCGACTACCCTGGCGTTCAAACGATCGCCGGCCTGAGCAACGTCTCCCATGGGATGCCTGCCCGAAAGGTCCTGAACGGCGCGATGACCGTGCTCAGCCTTGGAGCCGGGCTCGACGCGGGCATTCTGGACCCCCGCGACAAGATGCTGATGGGGCTGATCGCCGCGAGCGAAGCGCTGCTGGGACGCGACGAATACTGCGGGGAGTACATCGCCCTTGCAAGAGCCGGTGGCCTGGAAGGATTGTAGGATGGAGACGCGAAGCAACCTCGAACGGCTGTTGAGCGACGGGCGGTTCGTCGTCTCCTCCGAACTCGGCCCGCCCCAGGGCGCGGACAAGGCGCCGATCCTCAAGAAGTGCGAGAACTTCCGCGGATGCGTGGACGCCGTGAACGTCACCGACAACCAGTCGGCGATCGTGCGCATGAGTTCGCTGATGGTCAGCGCGTTCCTTGTCCAGGAGGGGCTGGAGCCGATCATGCAGCTCACGTGCCGCGACCGCAACCGGCTCGCCCAGCAGGCCGAGGTGCTCTCCGCGTACGCCGCCGGGATCAAGAACCTCCTTTGCCTTACGGGCGACCACCAGAAATCGGGCAACCAACCGGATGCCAAAGGGGTTTTCGACCTCGACTCGACGCAGCTCGTTCACACCGTCTCGGAGATGAACGAAGGGTTCTTCATGAACGGCGAGCCGATCAAGCCGCCGCCGAGAATGTTCGTCGGCGCCGCCGCCAACCCGTTCGCCGAACCGTTCCAGATGCGGATCTGGAACCTGCGCAAGAAGATCAATGCGGGCGCAAGGTTCATCCAGACGCAGCCGGTGTTCGACATGCCGCTGTTCGAGAAGTGGATGCGCGCCGTTCGCGACGAGGGGATGGATCAGGACTGCGCGATCCTCGCGGGGGTCATGCCGGTGCGATCGGTCAAAGGCCTGCTCCATATGCGGGACAACGTGCCTGGGATGCGGATCGCGCCCGAATACATCAAGCGGATGGAGTCCGCCGCGGACCCCAAGGAAGAGGGGATCGCTATCTGTACCGAGATCATGAAGATGTTGAAGGAGATGCCGGGCGTGAAGGGAATCCACATCATGCCGGTCATGTGGGAATCGATCACCAGGACGCTGGTCGAAGAGGCGGGCCTGTTGCCTCGCCCCGCCGTCGCGATGGGGGTGGCGGCATGAAGGCTTTCCTGAAGAAGTTCGCCCTGTTCGTCGAGCGGCACCCGACGCTCTACAAGGGGTTCCTGATCGTCGAGAACCTGATCAAGAAACCGGTCTTCAACTGCCAGAGCTGCGGCCAGTGCGTCCTCAGCCACAACGCCTTCACCTGCGCGATGAGGTGCCCCAAGCAGCTGCGGAACGGGCCCTGCGGAGGGACCCGCCCCGACGGGACCTGCGAGGTCTACCCGGAACGCCCCTGCATCTGGCACCTGATCTACGAGCGGTCCGTCAAGCTCGGCCGGGAGGAGAAGCTCCTCAAGTACCACGTCCCCGTCGACCGGCGACTCGAGAAGAAGAGCGCGATCCTGAACATGTGGGCCGGGCGGATCGAAGGGATGTCGATGAGCCGCAAGCTGAAGGAAGGGGACGACAAGCCGAAGAGCCATGCCCCGGCTGAGCGCTGAGCAGGCGGCGTCGCTCCTCCGGCTGCCCCTCGGGTGCGTCGAACGGGAGTACCCGAACGCTCCGGGCTACGTCCTGAGCGGGCCCGAAGTCCTGCGCCCGCCGCGGGAGGTCCATCCTGCCTTTTACGGTTGCTACGACTGGCACTCGGCGGTTCACAGCCACTGGACGCTG
>DASWVS010000482.1:0-4569 GCA_036401135.1 Fimbriimonas sp. | reverse complement strand
GGTCCCGCCGCAGTAGAAAAGGTCGATCGCCGCGTACCGGTGCTCCGGCCACGTGTGGATCGTGTAGTGCGACTCTTGGATGATCACCGCACCGGACACTCCGTAGGGCTTGAACTCGTGGAACGACTCCGCCACCACAGTGGCTTTGCTCTCGCGCGCCGCCTCATGCATCGCCGAACCGACGTACGACTCCTGCTCGAGCATCCGTCCGTCGCAGCCGAAAAGCTCCACCAACAGGTGGGAGCCCAGCGAGGGCATCTCGCCCGGCTTGAAGGGAAGCCCCTCTTCGTCGTACCCGAGCCACTCGCCGAACGACTCGGGGTCGTCGGCATGGATCAAGGTCCAACCGGCTTCGTTAGGAATCTGAGGGGGCGTCGCAACCGCGGCGTTCATACGGCGCAGCCTGCGGACGATCCGCTCGATGAAACTCAGCTTCCCGGCGGCGGGAAGGGCGATGGCGGCAAAGACAAGGCCGCTAACAAGGATGAAGGTGTTTTCCAATCACGTTGACCTCACGTTCTGACCGTGCGCAGACACAAGAGTCTTGCTCTTGCGCGAGAAACCCGACGAATGGGGTGTTGTACGGGAACAGCTCGTGAAGCTTTCCTTTTGAGTGGCACAATCGGCCCAACCCAAAGTTCATTCCAGTCTGTCGCATCTTCCGTACAACGCTAGGATCTCTCCCACGAATAGGGATCGCCTACCGTAGCCGCCCCACGGTCTAGCCGTGACGCAAGGGGCATCATACCTGACGACCCTCGCATTGTCAACGAGCCACGTTGATGGGGCACTCTCTATCATGACTCCAATTTTCGCCCGTCGTTCCCCTGCATGGGAAATCCGTCAGCGGTCCGGACAATATCCGCCTCCTTGATGCATCGGAAATCGATCTCCAGCGAAGAACTGGAAAAGGAGCCTAATGCTTGAGCTGATCGAGCGGCACAACCCCGGCTACGGGGACCTGGCGGAAGGCTGGTACGAGCAGGACCCGAGCCAGGTGGAAGGCGAGATCGAGTACCTGCAAGGCCGCCCCTTGTCATCCCGAGCAAGCCGAAGGCGCGCCGAAGGATCCGACTGCGGATCGGGTGCGACTACCGAAAGCACCCCCACGCCCGGCAGGTCCCTCGGCTCCGCTGGCGCTCCGCTCGGGATGACAAACCACCTTGTCGAAGGCGCGCCGAAGGATCTGACTGCAGGTCGGGTGCAACCGCCAGAAGCACCCCACGCAAGGCAGGTCCCTCGGCTTTGCTCGGGATGACAAGAAGTCCTCCTTCCCCGAGCTCCCAGCCGACCGGCAATACACGCAGCCGTTCTGGGCAGTGGCTCGATTCCGATGATCGGCTAGGTTTCTTCCAGAACCCCGTCGACGATGCGGACGATGCGGTCGGCTTCGGTGAGCATGGTGGCGTCGTGAGTCACCATTACGAGGCTCCCGTCGCCGCGAAGCTTGTTGAGGAGCGATACGACCGCGACCCCATTCCGATGATCGAGGGAGGCCGTCGGCTCGTCGGCGAAGATCACTTTGGGCGATCCGAGGATGGCCCGGGCGACGCAGACCCTTTGTCTCTCTCCCCCGCTGAGCTCGTGAGGCAGGCGGTGCGTCTTGTGGCCCAGCCCGAGCCCGTCGAGCAGGTCCCGCGCAGCGGCGGGATCGGTCGCCTTCGGGTTCGCGAGCATGACGTTCTCTAACGCGTTCAGATAGCCGAGGAGGTAGGGCTGCTGGAATACGAACCCGAAGTCGTGGAGACGGAGCCGATTCCGCTCGTCCTCGTGCATATGCCCGAGGTTCTGTCCGTTATACAAAACGTCCCCGCTTGTAGGGATCTTCAACCCGCTCAGCAGGTACAGCAGGGACGACTTTCCCGATCCGCTCGGGCCGAGGATGCCGAGGAACTCGTTCGAATTCACGGTCAAGTCGACCTCGCGGCACGCGAACACCTCTCGACCGTGGTCGAGGTATTTGAGCGATGCTCCGACGGCTTGGATCATCTTGCGGCTAGACCAGCCTCCGCTCCACGACGCTTACCGGGTCGAACTTTCGGAACCGGAGGACGACGGTCATCAGGGCGACGATCAGGATCGCGAAAGGCAATGGCACGGTGTAGGCGTAGGCGACGGGGTCGAACGTGTCGAGCGCGAAGGCGTTCGGCTCCATGAGCACCCGGTCGACCACGGTCAGCATGCCGTAAGCAAGGAGCACCCCCAAGATCCAGCCGGCGACGATCACGGCGAAAGACTCCAGCCAGACCCGGCGCAACAACTGCTTCCGGGTGTAGCCGATCGCCTGGAGGAGCCCGAACTCGATCAGACGCTGCGACTGGTAGATGTTCATCAGCATGCCCATCATAAAGGTGATCACGAGGACGAGCGTGCCGATGACGATATTCAGGATCTTGTAGAGCGTTCCGAACATCTCCTCCGTCTGCTCCTCGATCTGGTGGTAGGCAAAGATCTGGGCGCGGTCGCCTTTGAAGCGCTCCTCCGCCCACTTGTCGAGCTTGCGCTGGTCGCGAAGGTTTTTGGCGAAGACGAGGGCGACGTCGATGGGAGGGAAGTGGTTCATCCGCTGGTACTCGACGTTGGTGAACATGACCCACCGGTCGGTTTGGGCGATCCCCACCACCTTTACCTCTTGGGGCGAGTAGTTATCGTTGTCCTCCGGACCCAGCAGCGCGTCGCCGAGCTTCAGGTTCCGATTCCGCGCCACCGGTTCGCTGATGACGGCTTCGGGCGCTCCGGGCCTGGGCAGGCGGCCCTGCAAGGACTTGGACCCCATTCGCTCGAGATAGTACGGCATCACGTCCTGCTCGAACCCGAGGACGACGAAGGGCCACTTGCCGACGATGCTCCGGACCATCGCCGAGGACGCCCGGCAGAGCACGACCTTGTCGAGCGGGACGGGGGACTCCTCTCGAACCGTCTTCACCAGCTTGGGGGTGAGCGACATGTCGCCGCGAGGGCCCAACCCGAGCATGAGTTCCGAATAGGAGTAGATGGTGCGGATCGAGTAGGGGATCGAGTCGATCATGGCGATGATCCCCGCAACGAGGAGGACGGCGAGCATGATCACGCCTGTCAGCGGGATGGTCTTGCTCGCGTTGCGAAGCAGGTAGGTCGAGGCTGCGAGCGGGCGCAGAGCGCGGGTGCGCTGGACCTCCCCCGTGACGACTCCCCCCTCCGTTTGGCCAAGCTCCGTCATCGACTCTTGCTTCGATACCTCAGAAACACCTCGTCCTCTACCGTGTGGTGCTCGATCAGACGATACTGGAGCAGGTCTTCTCGCTCCAAGGGCTCTCCGCCCGCATAAGTCGGCACCGCCCTTCCCAGTTTCACTTTTGGAGCGATCGTGAGGAACAGTTCGTCGACGAGACCCGCGCGAAGAAGCTGCGCGTTCACTTCGCTTCCCCCAAGGCAACACAAGTTTTGCACCCCGAGGTTCCGCAGTTGCTTCAGAAGCGCGCGGAAGTCGAGCGACCTCTCGCCTGCCGAAAGGATCGGAATACCGCTCGGCATGCCGGACCGGCAACTTGCTGCCGTGGCGATGTACGCCTCGCCTTCGCGCATGAACGCCGAATCGAGGGGGACGTCGCCCGACCCGGTCACCACGATTCGAAGGGCGGCCCTCGGATTCCAGCGCGGGGACGTCGCACGAAGCGTCTGGGCTCCCAGCAGGACGGCGTCGGCGGCGTTCTCGATGCGCTTCATCAGCACGTGATCGACCTTCGAGCCGAGGTCGACGACACTGTCGTCCCGAGAGCCGGTCACGGTTTTGCCGTCGATCGTGGCGACCATGTTCAGGAAGACGTACGGGCGGTCGACGGGAGGCTCGGGAAAGGCGAGGTCGAGATAGATCGCGGGATAGGTTTCTTCAGCCAGCCATTCCGAGACCTTTCGGCGGATGACGGCGTAGGGCTGTTCGGCGATCCTATCCTCGCCGACAAAGAACGTCGGCACGTTGTACACGCCCGTACGATAGGCCGGTTTGTCGAAGGGGACGATGAGGGAGTCGAAACGACGGTTCTCGACCGCATCCTTCAAGGCACCGAGGTCCCGGACGATCCCGCTCGCCACCTGCAGGATGACATCGACCTTGCCGATCTCCAGCCCGTGCTCCCAATACGCTCGATACAGGGCCTCGACCAGCGCGTCGTCCGTACCTTCGGTCTTGGCATACTCGACGGCCTCGAGCGCATCGTGGATTCGCATCGACTTCGGTCGCTCGACCTTCGGGATCTCGACCTGCTCGACCCAGAGTTGGAGGTCAAGACGGCTCGGTGTTTTTGGCCGGTTCGGGTTCTCCTCCTTCGCGCGTAATTCCGGCCAACCGAGGGACTCCGGCCAAAGCTCGTACCCCAGCCACTCGATTTCGACGCCGAACTCCTTCTGGAGCTTCCGCGCCTGGAACAGCCCCACCCAGCACCAAGGGCAGGTGAAATCGTGGGCGACAGGTATCTTGACCTTCATGGACGCGTCCGGTCGTTTGGCTTTCATAGCCATTTTGACTGCGATTATCAGCCTTGGATGCACCGGCCAGAACGTGGAAGGTGCATGGAGAGGGGAGTTCCCCTT
>DASWVS010000481.1:0-3374 GCA_036401135.1 Fimbriimonas sp. | reverse complement strand
GACCTCCACCCCCTTATGCTCCAGACGGATGTCGAGGTAGCTGGTCATGCCGACCGCCTCGCCGGTTTCCTGCAGCACGACCGCGAACGGCAGCATGTTCGGGATCTGGCGGCTGGCGTCGATGAACTCGCGCATCGCCTCGACCGTTCCGTCGCGAGGCTGCAGGGTGACGAAGTAGCGGAAAGTTTCGAGGGTGGCGTTGCGGGCAAGATCGCCCGCGTGGAGCGACTCGACCGGTTCGAGGCGGAGGGTCTTTCCCTGGAGGACGACGGGAGCGATCATGTTTTCCCTAAGCCTATTCCATTCCCTCTCAAGGGAGCGTGCAATGGCTCCCGTTGTGAGTAATCTGGCAGACGAGCACCAAGGAGGCTCTGAGTCATGAGTATCGGTTTGGGTTCACTCTCCAGCGAGGTATCAGCGGCGTGAGCAAGGTTCGGATCGGGATAATCGGCTGCGGGCAGATCGCGCAGTCGCACATGGACAACTACGCGAAGATCCCGGAGGCGGAGATGGTCGCGTTCGCCGACATCAACCGCGAAGCCGCGTGCACGAGCGCGGAGAAGCACGGAGTCGAGAACGTTTACGAAGACTTCCGGGAACTGCTGAAGCGGGACGACCTCGACGCGGTCGACGTCTGCCTGCACAACAACCTGCACATGCCGGTGACGGTGGAAGCGCTGGAATCCGGCCGCCACGTTTACTGCGAGAAGCCGATGGCAGGGAGCTATCGGGACGCGGTCGCGATGCTCGATGCGGCGCATAAAGCGGGCAGGAACCTGCACATCCAGTTGGCGACGCTCTATTCGAACGAGACCCGTGCGGCGAAGGAACTGATCGAGCTCGGGGAGCTGGGAGACGTCTTCCACGCCCGGTCCCAGGGCTTCCGCCGCCGAGGACGGCCGTACGTCGACGGGTACGGAACCCCAACGTTCGTGCAGAAGCGGAACTCGGCAGGTGGCGCGCTCTACGACATGGGCGTATATCACATCTCGCAGGCGCTCTACCTGTTAGGGAACCCGAAGGTGGATCGCATCTCGGGCAAGACCTACCAGCGGATCGACATGGACGCCGGACGGCGCGAAAAGAGCGGCTACGACGTCGAGGAGCTTGGGATGGGGTTCGTTCGGATGGAGAACGACCTCTCGCTCGACCTGATCGAATCCTGGGCGGCGAACCTGGATTCTTTCGAAGGCTCGTACATCCTCGGTTCGAAGGGCGGTGTAAGGCTCAGCCCGTTCGGGTTCTTCAAGAACATCGGCAACATCGAACTGAACGCGACGGCGAACATGGGTTCGGCGAGGTTCCGCTGGGACAACGTCGTCGGCGACGGCGAGGTGTACGGCTCCTCGCAGGGGCATTGGATCGCAGCGCTTCAGGGCAAGGTCGACCTGCTGCCGACGGCCGAGATCGCGCTCAATACGATGCTGATCTCGGAAGGGATCTATCTATCGCAGGAAAGGAACCGCGAAGTGGCGGCCGACGAAGTCCTCGAAGCGAGCGGCTCGACCGCGATCAAGGTGTAGGCGAACGATGTACAAAGCTCTCAATGCAGGCGCCATCGGCGTCAAGGTTTCGGGACTCGCCGACGCGATAGGGAAGGCGACCGCTCACGGCTTCGGCGGGATCGAGATCGATCCCGCCGAGGTGGCCCAAATTGGGCCAGAGAAGGTTCGGGCCATGTTGGACCAGGCGTGTCTGCGCGCAGCGGGCTGGGGCCTTCCTGTCGACTGGCGCGGAAGCGAGGAGAAGTGGCGGGAGGACCTCAAGGCCCTTCCCCACCTCGCCCAGGCGGCGTCCGCCGTCGGCTGCACCCGCTGCTCGACGTGGGTCCTGCCGATGTCGGACGAAAAACCGTTCGCCGAAAACCGGCAACATCACATCGAACGGTTCAAGCCGATCGCGGACATCCTTCGCGAACATGGCTGCAGCCTTGGGCTCGAGTTCATCGGGCCGAAGACCCTGCGCGACCGCGGCAAGCATCCGTTCATCCACACGATGGGAGACATGCTCGAACTCGGCGAGGAGATTGGTCCCAACGTCGGGCTCCTGCTCGACTGTTGGCACTGGTACACCTCGGGCGGAACGGTCGAGGAGATCGAGGCGCTGATGCCGGACCGGGTCGTGTACGTCCACGTCAACGACGCCCCGGAAGGGGTCAAGGTCGACGAGCAGGTGGACAATGTCCGTTGCCTGCCGGGCGAAACCGGGGTCATCGACATCAAGAGGTTCCTCCAAGCCCTGAAGCGGATCGGCTACAACGGCCCTGTGGTGGCCGAGCCGTTCAAGAAGGAACTGAACGAGCTTCCTTCCGACGACGACCGCCTCGCGACGGTCGCCAAGAGCCTCGACAAAATCTTCGTCGAGGCGGAACTCTAGCCTGACGGGGGCGCAGGCGCAGTCGATCCTGCGCTCCCTTTCCTTCAGGTTCCTCAGCGCCCGAAGTTACAAAAATCAAAACGGTTTTGTGCCGGGATCGTCAAAGGGTTAGAGGCGCCCCAAAGAAGCGGTGCAAAAGGAAATGAAAAAAGTTCTGACCAAGTTTTCGAAGAGTTCTTTGATCGCAACGTTGGCGATCTGCGGCATGACCCTGCTCCCCATGGCGGCCGACGCCCAGAGGCCCTGGAGCAACAACCGGTACGACCGGGACCCCTACTACGGGCGAAGCACCTACGACGTCCGCCGACTGGTCGATGCCACCGAGCGCTCCAGCGACGCGTTCCGACAGGTGATCGAGCGGCGCGAAGACTGGATCGACGACCAGATCCGGGACAACCGTTACGATCGGCGCGACGACCGGTGGAACGACCGGGACTGGCGCGACCGGGACCGGTACAACGACCGGTACGACGATCGATATCGACGGAACGACACCGACTACCTCCGAGTCCGAGATCGCTTCCTCAACGAACTGAAGCCGCGCGTCCAGAGACTCGACGAGTCGATGGAGCGGCTCCGACGGGCCGTCCACAGCGACAACCGGAACAGCGCCCGGAACGAGATGCAATCCGTCCTCCGCTATGCGCAGGAGATCGACCGCATGTTCCCGGATCGCGACTATGGCTGGCGGTACGACAGCCGGACCAACCGCCCGACCCGCATCCCGAACTGGAGCGGCGGGAACAACCGGCGCGGCCAGCGGATCAGCGCGCGCTGGGCGGACCTGCGGCGCGACATCAATGCCTGTGCCCGAGCGATGAACCTCTCCGAGGTCGGCCGCTCTCGACGCTGGTACTGGTAAGACCCTGAGCCCCAAAGGGCTAGTAAAGGAACGGGACCAGCTTCCTGGTCCTCAAGCGATACCCGGAATACTCCGGGTATCGCTCTTTGAGCCACTCCTCCTCCCTCGACGCCTTGCGGTCGAAGAAGAGGAACAG
>DASWVS010000480.1:0-5418 GCA_036401135.1 Fimbriimonas sp. | reverse complement strand
GCTGTCCGGAGGCTCGAAGCTCGAACCCAGCTACTTCGCGATCCCGGAGGACGCCACCGTGCTGGGCGAATACACCCAGACCGGCCTGCCCAGCTTCGTGCTCAAGGACTTCACCGAGGGCGACGCTTCGCAGCATTGGTCCAGCGTGTTCCTGGGCGAACCGATCGTCAATCCGGCGCTGATCCGCGCCCTCGCCTCCATGGCGGGTGTCCATGTCTGGAACTTCCAGAACGACGTGACCCACGTCCGCCCTCCGTTCCTGACGGTGCACTGCACCGGGACCGGCCAGAGGACGGTGACGCTGCCCGACAAGTGGAGCGCGTTCAACCTCCTTTCCAACCAGTGGGCGGCCATCGATTCGACCCACCTGCGGTTCAATGCGATGGACGGTTCGACCCACACCTTCCTCGTCGGCCCCAAGGAGGACCTGGAGGCGATCCTGAACCAGGACCCCGAAGGACTGCTCCGGCTGGATTCCCTGCCCCCTCGCGAGGCGAACGTCCTGCACGGCGACCTCTCCACCTTCGACGTCCCCGTGATGAAGCTGGACGAATGGATCGAAACCAGCGACAACGACGAGGTGGCGGACGATTGGTTCCTGCGGGCGCCCCAGGCGGTCGAGGAGCCGGAACAGGCCACGATGGATGAGGAGCGCCCGGGCAGGAGGCGACGAAGGCGGCGAGGCGGGCGCAACGGCAACGGCCGCGGGTCGGAAGAGACCTTCGACGCACGGCCCGAGCCCTCGGGGACACCCGAGGAGCCCTCGGACTTCGGCATGAACGTCGTCTTCCGCAGGAGGAACTAGATGGCGTATCGGGCCGGAACAGTCGCTCTGATCGGCAAGCCGAACGTCGGCAAGAGCACCCTGCTGAACCACATCGTCGGTCAGAAGGTCTCGATCGTCAGCAACAAGCCGCAGACGACCCGGCGGAGGGTGCTCGGCATCGCCACCACCGACGAGTATCAGGTGGCCTTCCTCGACACCCCCGGAGTCCACGAACCCCATACGACGCTCGGCCGCGCGATGGTGGAACAGGCGCGCTCCGCGCTCGACGACGTCGATGCCATCGTGTACGTCGCCGACGGTTCGCACCACCCCGGCGAGGACGACAAGGCGATCGCGAAGATGATCAAAGGCTCCTCCGCCCCCGTGATCCTCTGTATGAACAAGATGGATCTGCTGAAGGCGGAGAACGTCCAGCGGAACGTCGACGCCTACACGAGCCTTCTCGGGACCGAGGAGTACATGATGACGACGGCGACGAGCGGCATCAACGTCGACAAGCTGATGGAGATGATCGTCGCCAAGCTGCCGGAGAGGGCGCCGATCTACGACGAGGACGAGTTCACCGACCAATCCTCCAGGTTCCTCGCCGCCGAGTTCATCCGGGAGAAGATCCTGATCGCGACGCGGCAGGAGATCCCCCACGTCACCGCCGTCGCCGTCGACCAGTGGGAAGAGGAAGACGACCTCGTGCGGATCGACGCCACCATCCTCGTCGAGAAGTCCAGCCAGCGCGGCATCCTGATCGGTAAGCAGGGATCCTTCCTCAAGGACATCGGCACGAAAGCCAGGACCGAGCTGGAGGCCGTGTTCGGCAGGAGAGTGTTTCTCCAGCTTCACGTAAAGGTGGCGGAGAACTGGCGGATGAACCCCCGGATCCTTCATGAACTCGACTATGAGTAGCCCGGGAAAATGAGCCAGCAAGACCTTTTCGGGAGGCCGCTCGAAAGCGACCAGGCGGTGCGTCTGACCGATCCCGCCGACCTCGCCTCGCCGAGACCCGGCCCTCTCCACCGCGTCCAGTACGTGATCGAGCTGGTAGGTCCCCGTTCGGTGCCTGCCGCCGCCGCGGCGAGCCTGCTCGATCCCCGCTGGTTCCAGGCGCTGGGCCAGCCGGAGATGTGGTGCATGGGGCCGATGGACTCCGAATGGCGCACGCTGACGAACGCCTCCGACGGCGCCTACGACTCGATCGCCCTCGCCTGGGACCAGATCTCAAGCCAGGGAGTGCTGAACGAAGCTTCCGCCAAGAGCCTGCTGGCGAGGGCGGAGGAGTACGCCTCCCACATCCAACGCCGGGCGATGCCGATGCCGGTGCCGGAAGACGTGCCCGCCTCCGTCCGAAACCTGCAGGAGGCCAGGAGCAGCCTCGATATCGGGTTCTCCCTTGCCTTTGCGCCAACGTCCGGATACGTCCCAGAGCGGGACCTGTGGATCCAGTGCGCCCGGATGGGGCTCGTTCTCGGTCCTTCGGGAGCTTTCGAGTGGCTCGGGAAGGGGCAGGAGCTGCCGATGCTGGAGGTGACGCCGATCGGCCAAACCGAAACCTTCAGCCTCGCGGCCGTGGAACGAGGCGACGTCCACGAAGGGGCGTCGATCGGTTTCCACTACGCTCTGAGCCCGTCGCCCAAAGATGCGCTGGAAGGCTGCTTCCACGTGGGCGGGGTGTTGTGCGAGTCGATCGGGGGACGGCTTCTCGACGACGAAGGCAAGCTGTTGTCCTCCGGGGCCCGTCAGAGGCTTCGTGCCGAGTTGGAACAAGCAGAACGCCTCTTCGCCAACGCCGGGATCAAGCCCGGCAGCCGCGAAGCGGCGAAGCTCTGGAGCGGCTGGGTCTAGGGTCGCTTCGGCCGAAGGATCTTCAAAGCCCGGGGTTCCATCGCGAACGACACCGGGGTCGATCCGATCTTCTCGCCGTCGGCGAGCACGAGCAGCGGACGGTCGCTTTCGATGCTGACCTTGCACCCCCGGAAGATCCTGACTTTCGGGTGCGTCTTGTGCGCGCCGTGGAAGACCTTCGGCAGGGTGCGCATGAACTCCACCCGTCCCACCCTTTCCACGACGACCACGTCGAACAACCCGTCGTCGATCTCCGCGTCGGGGGCGACCCTCATCCCACCCCCGTAGCTCTGGGCGTTGGCCACCGCACAGAGCATCGCGTCCGTATCGCAGGTCTCTTCGTCGATGCAGACGCGGAATCTCGTCCCTCGGAACGTGATCAGGGTTTCGAAGACCGCAGCAAGATAGGCGGGCGTTCCCCGCAAAAAACGGTATCCGGCATTGATCCTTTCCGCCACCGCTGCGTCGAAACCGGACCCTGCGATGTTGAGGAAGATCCCCGTCCTGCCCTCGCAATCCCAGCGGCCGACGTCCACGCTCTGCTCTTCCCCCTCGAAGAGGGTCGAGACGGCCAGGTCGACGTCGGTTCCCAACCCGAGCGTCCGGCAGAAGTCGTTGCCCGTGCCGAGGGGGACCATTCCGAACGTGACGCCGGTCCCGACCAGCGCCGAGGCCACCTGCATGAGCGTGCCGTCCCCGCCACAAGCCACGACGACGTCCGACCCGTGTTTGACCGCATTCTCGGCAAGCGCCGTCGTCGCGCCGGGAGTCGTCGTCGCTTCCTCGATCTCCCACTCCCGGCGATGTGGCTCGAGGAGCGCCTCGATTCGAGGCCACGACCTCTGGCCGGAGCCCCTTCCGGAGGTCGGGTTCCGGATAACCGTCATGCGGCGCATCATGGGATACTATATCGCACTTGTTCCCATAATATGGCATCTGGAGGCCGCTCCCTCCCCCGAAAGTCACACCCCCGAATCGCCGCGTCGTTCATGCTAGAGACGTGGCTGAGATTGCTTGGACGCCCACCGTACTCAAAGCCCGCGACGGAACGAGCCAGACGGCCGAACGGGGCGAGATCTCGGTGGTGGAGGATCGATCGGCGAACACGGGCTGTGTGCGGCTCCGCTTCGTCCGGATCCGCGCCACCGAACCCGCGAACGCCCCGCCCGTGGTCTTCCTGAGCGGAGGGCCCGGCGAAAGCGGTATCCAATGGGCGTCGCACGGTCCGTTCCTCCGGGCGTTCCAGAGGGTGGCGAGGAGCGTCGATCTCCTCCTTCTCGACCAACGGGGCACCGGATCCTCCGACCGGGATCTGACCGTGTCCACACCAGCCTTCGGCAAGGAGGACCTCGTCTCGAAGGAGTCGATGCTGTCGGCCCTCGAACGGCATCTCGCGGCACGGATCGAAGAGGTCCAAGCCGTCGGGCGGGCCTACACCGCCGTGGACAGTTGCCGAGACCTCGTGGATCTGCAGGATGCCCTGGGCGTGGGCCAGTTGAGCCTGTGGGCGTACTCCTACGGGACCCACCTCGCCCAAATGGCGCTGAAGCTGCACTCGAAGCGCATCCGGCGCGCCGTGCTCTGCGGGTTCGAAGGACCGAACCAGACGTTCAAGCTGCCCCACAACCTCGACGCGCAGATCGCCCGACTCGACTTCTTCTACCCCGGCCTGGAGGACAGCCTCCGTTCCGCTTTCGACCGGCTCGAGCGGGATCCGGTCGACGTGGATGGGGTGCGATTCGGCGCCTTCGCCTTTCGCCACCTCGTCGCCAACTGGTGCGGGCTCAGCAACCGATTTCCGCGCCTCCCGGCGTTGGCCGAATCCCTGGCAGCGGGAGACCCGGACGTGATGCGGGCGAACCTAAAGGACTACGCTCGCATCTGGGCGCGCCCCTACAGCTTCTACCTCGCCGACGCCGCCTCCGGGGCCACCAAGGCGAGGTGGGAGGAGATACGGGCGCAGGAACCTTTTTCGCTTCTGGAAGACGCGACGAACTTTCCGTTCCCCGAGGTCGGACAGACGGTGCAGGCGGCCGATATCGGCGATCAGTTGCGCTCGCCGCTGAAAACGGACGTCCCGATGCTCGTCCTCACCGGTTCGCTGGACGGCTTCACCCCGACGGAGAACGCGATGGAAGGGATGCGCACGCTGAAAAGAGCGGAGCACATCCTGATCGAGAACGCCGCCCACAACGACCTTCTCGGCACGGATGAAGGGTTGGAGGCGATCGCCAGGTTCCTCGCCGACGGCTCCCTCCCAACGATCAGCACCCTCGTGATCTCGCCTCCCCCGCGGTAGCCGTCCCACATCCGGCGATTAACGGGAGGTTTTTGTTGAACAATGGAACTTACCCCCTGGCGATGACGCTAGGAACAGGTATTCCGGCGTTTGCCCCAGCAGGAGATCGAACCGATTGTTCACACGTAGCCTAACCGCCATCGCTCTCGCCATTGTGATGGGCGCGAGCTTCCCCAGCGCGTCGTACGCTCAGGCCAAGCCCGACGAACCCAAGAAGGAGCAGCCCCAGAAGGACCAGCCCAAGAAGGACGATCCGAAGAAGGAAGAGGCCAAGAAGGAAGAGAACAAGGAAGACCCGAAGAAGGACGAGCCGAAGAAGGATCCCAAGGTCGCCGACTATGAAAAGGCGATCAAGGACCTGAAGAGGGTCGACGGCAGCTTCCCGCTCTATCTTCGCAAAAAGGACATCCTTCTCGAGCTGCCGGAGGACAAACTCGGCCAGATCTTCCTCGTCCAGGCCGCCTTCGACACGAGCCTCGACGGCTTTCTCCTCCAC
>DASWVS010000479.1:0-4027 GCA_036401135.1 Fimbriimonas sp. | reverse complement strand
GGAAGCAGGTTACAAGGTGCCGCGCGCCTCTGCGAGCGATGCGTAGCCGTCCGCCTCGAGGAGCCGGACCAGTTGGGCCAGCGCTTCCGGCACCATGTGCGGGCCGCCGTAGATCCAGCCGGTGTACAGCTGGCACAGGTGGGCGCCCAGCCGGATCTTCAGATAGACATCCGCTCCGTTGAAGATTCCGCCGACGCCGATAAGCACCATCTCGCGGTTGCAGCTCTTGTACAGGTGGGAAAGAAAGGCGTTCGACTTTTCGCGGAGCGGGACGCCCGAGAGGCCTCCCTCTTGGCCGGGATCGTTGCGCAGCCCTTGCCGACCGACGGTCGTGTTGGTGGCGATCAGCCCGGTCAGCCCCGCCTGGTGGACGACCTCCACGACCTCGTCCAGGGCGCTGGTCTCGAGGTCCGGAGCCACCTTGACGAAGAGAGGTTTCGAACGATCGACCTCCTTCATGGCCGACAGGATCTCGAGCAGGGGCCCCTTCTCCTGGAGCGTCCTCAATCCGGGGGTGTTCGGCGAGGAGACGTTGACCACGAAGTAGTCGCCAAAGCGGTGCATCAGGCGGAAGCTCTCCTGGTAATCCTTGGCGGCGTCGTCCAGTTCGGTCAGTTTCGATTTGCCCAGGTTGATCCCCACAGGGATCTGCGCGGACGCCGAAGCGAGTCGGCCTGCGACCGCGCGCGCGCCGTCGTTGTTGAAGCCCAAGCGGTTGATCAAGGCCCGATCCTGGGGCAGGCGGAACAGGCGAGGCCGCGGGTTCCCCGGCTGCGCCCGGTACGTAACCGTTCCGCACTCGACGTGTCCGAAACCGAGAAGGTGCCAGTAGTCCAGCGCTCGGGCGTTTTTGTCGAAGCCGGCGGCTAGCCCGAGGGGGTTGGGAAAACGGACGCCGAAGAGCGTCTGCTCGAGCCGCGCGTCGTGAAACGGCTTTGCGCGAAAGGTCCCCTTCTCGATCAAGGCCATCGCGACCTCGTGCACCCGCTCGGGATCGAAGTTGAAAGCCAACGGGCGAACGATCGACTCGTAGAGGCTCATGACATGAGTATGGAGGGACGCTTACACGTGAATGGGTCCTTCTACGTATAATGGTTGCGGACAGCTCTTGATCGCCATGGAAGGTGGTACTCGAACGACGCGCGCCGAAATCCTGTCGGCGCTGAGCCACGCGCTCGACATTACAGAAGGCCAGGCAACCGGCCATGCCGTCCGAACCTGTCTGCTCGCCACCCATCTCGGCAGGACGATCGGCCTTGGCGAGCACGATCTGGAGAGCCTCTACTACGCCGCGCTCCTGAAGGACGCCGGTTCCTCCGCCAACTCGCCGCGACTGCAAAGGCTGTTCGGCGAGGACGATTCGAGGTCCAGATCGCATTTCTCCGAGTGGCACAACTCTTTCCTCGGGTTCAACATCCGAAGGATCCGGGCTTCGAAGGCGCCGTCGGCGGAGCTGGTCGCCGAGCTCACCGCCACCCGCTGCCAACGCGGCAGCGAGATCGCGAGGCAGCTGGGCTTCGGCGAAGGGGCCGCCGAGGCGATCCTGTGCATCGAGGAGCACTGGGACGGCTCCGGCGGGCCGCAGGCGCTTCAGGGAGACCGGATCCCCTTGGTCTCCCGGATCCTCAGCCTCGCCCAGACGCTCGAGCTGTTCGCGCGGGCTCAGGGGCCGCAGCGGGCGGTGGAAGTCGTGAAGGCGCGCAGCGGGCGCTGGTTCGACCCGGAGCTGGTGCGCGGAGCCCTCGCCCTCGCGCAGGACAACCTTCTGTGGGAGGAGTACGCGGTCTACCTGCAGCCGAACGCGCCTGCCCTCGTGCCCCCGGAAGGGGCGCAGGCGGAAACGGACTCGGGACTCGACGAGATCTGCGAAGCCTTCTCGCGCATCGTCGACGCCAAGTCGAGCTTCACGTACCAGCACTCGACGCGCGTGATGAACCTCTCCGTCGCGGGAGGCCAGAGGCTCGGCGTCACGGACCTCCCCACCCTTCGCAGGGCGGCGCTCCTGCACGACATCGGCAAGCTCGGCGTCTCCTCCGCGATCCTCGACAAGAACGGCCCCTTGGACGACAGGGATTGGCACAGCGTCCGGGAGCACCCGAAGCACTCGTACGAGATCCTCAGCCGTATCACCGGCTTCCGTCGGATCGCGGAGATCGCCGGGGCGCACCACGAGCGCCTCGACGGCCGAGGCTACTGGCGAGGAGTCAGCGCCGTGAACCTGGACCTCGAGATGCGGGTCCTGGCGTGCGCCGACGTGTTCGACGCCCTTTCGGCCGAGCGTCCGTATCGGCCGGCGATGCCGCTCCCCGAGGTCTATCGCATCATGAAGTCGGACGCTGGGCTCGATCAGAGCTGCGTCGAGGCGCTTTGGGACGCCGTCGCCGTCAACCGCACGCTCTGCGGGGGGCTGGCGTAGGCGGCAGGATGAGGCTGTTCGGCCATGGCGACCGGCCCGAGGAGGATCGAACGGAGGTCTGGGAGTGCCACCCGCTGGTCGTCGTCCATCCCGTCGACGGCGTCGTCTACGCCCGGAACACCGACGTCGAGTTCACGCCGGAGAAGGAGTTCGGGGTCGCCAGGGCTCTCACCCCGACCTCATACGGCTGGTATCCGGAGATCCGGATCGACGGGTGGCAGGAGCCGGTTCGGCTCGTGACGATCCCCGGTTACCAGGCCCAGCAAGGCCGGACGCTGACGGGACACAACCCGGTGGGCGATTCGTTCGTGTGGTACATCGGGCGCGATGCGGTCGAGTTCCTTCACCGTACCGGCTCGTCCGAAGCCGACGCGGCGGACGATAGTGGAATCTCGCCCTCATAGACCGCCTGGGCGTAACCCTCGACGGTGATCGGGGCGCTCCACGAGTCCATGCGGACGAGTACCGAGCCGCCCGGGTTCTCCACCTCGACGACGCCTCCGCCGCCGCGCCGCCGCAGGTAATCCGCCGCGGCAGCGGAGGATCCGGTGCCGCAGCCGAACGTCTCGCCGACGCCGCGCTCCCAGATGCGGATCTTCAGGCGCATCGGAGCGACCTCCTGGCGCCAGATCACGCTGGTTCTCTGCGGAAACTTCGGGTCGACCTCGATTTTGGCGCTGATCTTGTGGAAGCTGTCGTCGTCCGGAAGCTCCATCGTTGGGATCACGGTATGGGTGCTTCCGGTGGTCAATGCGCTGCCGTAGAGCACGAGCGGCATCCCCGTGTCCATCCCCGCCCATACCTCGCGGTCGAATAGCTCGCCGGACGTGTGGGGCACATCCCGGGGGACGTAGCTTGCCTGACCGATCCGGGTCGCGATCCGGCCGTTCTCGAAGATCTCTGCCGGCACCTCACGCTCGAGGTGCCGAATGGTAAAGCGGCTCCCGACCCAGCCTTGGCGTAGAGCATGCATCGCGGCGCACCGGAGGCCGTTTCCGCAGAAGTCCTCGGTGCCGTCCGGGTTGAACATCCGGAGCCGCAGGGCTTCGTCCTCCATGCCGACCGCCAAGAGGCCGTCGCCGCCCACCGAGAACCTTTCCCGGCAGAGGTCGATGGCGAGACGAGGAAGCGCGTCACCGGGCGCCTCATCGAGGTGCACCAGCGGGAAGTGGTTGCCGATCGACTGGACTTTCCAGAACTTCATGGTCAAACGAGAGGTTCCAGATAGTAGTGCGCCGAGTCCGTCGTCTGACGGAACCAGAGGCCGTCCGGGCAGACGAGGTGGAACCACCAGGCGCTCGGCCGGCGGTTCGCGCTTCGCAATCCCCGGGAGGCGACGACCGCCTGGCGGATCATCCGCAGGCGTTTCAGCTCGGCCTCCAGTTCGATGCTGCGGCGCCGCTCGTGCACCCGTCGGACCTCTTCATCCTGGAGCAGGGCGTTCTGGTCCTTCCGGAGGTGCCTCATTTCCCCTTCCGCGACCACCCGCTCGTGGATCAGGCGCTCGACCTCGCGGCTCAGCCGCTCGCGCTCTTCGAGATCCTCGGGCTTGGGTTCGCGTTCGAAGATTTTTGTCCGGAACTGTTCCCCCTTCGCGCGCTCCGCTTCCGC
>DASWVS010000478.1:0-5166 GCA_036401135.1 Fimbriimonas sp. | reverse complement strand
CGACCTCCAAGGCTACGACGAGGAGGTGGTCCCCGAGAACCCTGACAAGCTCGATCGGCTCGCCGTATCCGCCGGATTCCGAAACGGCCACGATTTCCTTCGGGTGCACGAAACGACCACCGAGTCCGTCCGCAGGCTGTTCGGCGAGTCGCTCGAGAGGTTTCGAGGGTGAACGGGACGCTCCTTTTCCTGTTGGTCGCCGCCTACTTCGTCGGAGCGATCCCGTTCGGCGTCATGATCGCCCGCGCCCACGGAGTCGACATCCTCAAGCTCGGCAGCGGGAACCCGGGCGCGACCAACGTCAAGCGCGTGATCGGGTCGAAGGCGGGGTACACCGTCCTCGCGCTCGACGTCCTGAAGGGCGTGCTGCCCGCGGTCCTCGCGAGATCGATGATCCAGGATCGGGTGGGGGTTCTGGATCCCCAAGCAGTCTGGCTGCTGATCGGCTTCGCCGCCGTCCTGGGCCATTGCCTCTCGCCGTTCCTCGGCTTCAGGGGAGGGAAGGGGATCGCCACCTCGCTCGGTGCCGGCATCGCCGCGGCGCCTTTTTCGGCGGTTCCCGCGTTCCTCGTCTTCCTAGCGGTCTTCGGCGCCACGCACTACGTCAGCCTGGCCAGCATGCTCGCCATCGCGAGCGCGATGCTTTGGATCGTCGTGATCCCCGGCCAGTCGTGGCAGCTTCTGCCCGCCTTTGCCGTGCTCACCGCGTTCGCCGTCTACCGGCACCGAGCCAACATCCGCCGGCTCCTCGATGGGACGGAGGCGAAGTCCTACTTCGGGGAGAACGCCTCGACAACCGAAAGCGACACCGACTTCGGGGAGAACGCCTCGACAACCGAAAGCGACACCGAAGGAGATCGTTGACGATGGTGGTACCCGTATTCGGATGCCTCATCTGGCTGCCGCTGATGTTCTGGGTGCTGAGCCTGGTCCAGTGGATGATCATGGGCGAGATCGATGCGGCGACGGGCGTTTTCGCCGTGCTTGCCGGGATCGGTCTCGGTATCCTCGCGATCGCTCCCCCTTCGCCGATTTTGGCGCCGATCTCGTTTCTGATCGTGGTCGTGACGATGCTGCTCTACCCCTTCCTGCGCCACGCCATGAATCGCAAGGAACTGCGATCGGTGGACGTCGACGCGATGGCCCGTGTTTACGAGAGCCTGGGGCAGCGGCCGACGAACCCGTCCGCCCGGATCCGGCTGGCGCAGTACGCGTGGACGCTGGGCATGCCAGGGCACGCCCTCACCATTGCGGAGGAGAGCCTCAAGCAGATGCCGGTCCAGCACTTCCGCGAAGAACACCGTATGGTGGGCCAGTGGAAGAAACACCCGCTCGGTCCGGAACGATATCAACCGATTTCCTGCGAAAAGTGTAACTTCTATAACCCTCCGGGTGAGGTTTACTGTGGCAGGTGCGGAGCCCCGTTCCTGCTGCTGCACGTCCGGAGGGGGGTCGGGCCCGGGCCGATGGGAAGGCGGATGGTCGCCGCGTGGATCGCCATGGTGGCGGTTCTCGCCGGCATCCCCGCGTCGACGTCGCTGGCTCCGCTTTGGACGATGGGGGCGATCGTTTCGCTCCTCGCCGCGGCGGCCGTGGTGCTGTGGCTGGCCTTTCGGCCCGCCTTGGAGGATGCTGTTTGAAGAGGCTGGACAAATACGTCGTTCGCGAGCTCATCGTGCCGTTTCTGATCGGCACGGTCGCCGTCGTCCTCATGTTCCAGGCGAACACCTACATGTTCTATGCCAAGAACTTCGACCTTCAGAACGTGCCCACGTCCGCCGTCTTCCAGGTGATCTACTTCCGGACCCCCGAGTTCCTGAACATGACCCTCCCGGTCGGCATGTCGCTCGCGGCCTCCCTGGCGATGTCGCGTCTGGCGAGGGAAAGCGAACTTACGGCGATGCGCGCGGCGGGGGTGCGGATCCTCAGGGTGATCGCCCCCGTCGTCGTCTTCGGGCTTTTCGTGGCGGTTGGCGACTTCTTCCTGATCGAAAAGGTCATGCCGGGCGCTTCCCGCCGCTCGAACCAGGTCGCCCGGGAGGTGGGCATCGAAGGGAGCCTCCCCTCGATCACCGAGAACGTTCCGCTCAAATTGGGAAAGTACGCCGCGTTCCTCGGCAGCGTGCAGCGTGTTGAGGGTAACGGCCTGGACGTCACCGACGTCCTTCTCGTGCAGCGCCCCGAACCGAACGTTTGGGAAGTCATCAACGCGGCCGACGCCAGCTACCGCGACGGCCAGTGGACGTTCCGAGGCGCCTATCTTCGCAGGTACGAGAAGGAATCGATGACCCAGTTCCGGCCGGAGAAGGACTTCGTGGTGAACGAGGAGATCCTCGTCGAGTCCTTCGGAACGCCTTCGGTTCCCGAGGAGAAGACGTTGGCGGAACTCCAGGAGAAGATCGCGCTCACCCGCAGCATGGGCCGCGACACTCGGAGGGATGAGGTCAAGTACCACGTCAAGTTCGCCGTTCCCGCGTCGGTCGTCGTGTTCGCCCTCGTCGCACCGCTTTTTTCCATCCTCTTCGCCCGATCGGGCGGGTTCGTCGGCGTCCTGATCAGCATCGTGATGGTGCTGCTCTACTACAACGGCTTCATCATCAGCACCGACATCCTGGGCAAATATGAGTTCATGCCCCCCTGGCTGGCGGCGTGGCTCACGAACATCCTGTTTGCGATCCTTGGGTTGTTGGCGATCCGGAGGCTCGAGTAGTGCGCCGAGGCTGGGCGGTCGTTGCGGTCGCACTGCCGGCCTCGGCTCTCCCCCAGGCGACCTTCTACCCCCTGTTCCAAGGTGGCGTCCAGCGGCTCCAGGAGGCGGGGCTGGTCCCCCGGCAGGAGCAGCTGCCCCCCACCACGCCCACCGGCAACCCCGGCCTCCCGCCCAAGTTCGCCGAGCTTCCCGAGATCCCGGGCCTCACCGAGGAGCAGAAGCAGCTCAAGATCATCCGCGCCGGAGAAACGAGGCGCGAAGGCCAGTTCATCCACACCGAGGGCGGCGCCGAGATCCTCTACGAAGGCTATCGGGTGATCGCCGACAAGATCGACGGCAACCTCACCACCAAGGGTTTCGACTTCCAGGGAAACGTTCGCGTGACCGGCAAAGACTCCGTCGTCGTGGGTGAAAGGGTGATCGTCGACTTCAACACCCGCCACTACCACGCCTACGACGCCGAATCTCAGATCAGCCCCGAGGTCGTCCAGGGAAACGTCCTCGACAACGTTTACGTCCAGGGCCGCGAGTCGTTCGGCAGCCAGCGGGAGACCACCTCGCACGATTCCCACTTCACGACTTGCAACCTATCCAACCCCCATTTCGGCATCGCTTCCGAAGAGATGGTCGTGAGGCCGGGCCGCAGGGCGATCTTCCGCCACGCGCGCGTCCGACTCTTCGGCAAAACGATCCTGAGCCTCCCGTACCTTTCGATCCCCCTCGACGAGCGGACCTACCAGTACCTGCCCGTCGTCGGGATGAGCGACGAAGAGGGCTACTTCATCAAGAACCGGTACGGGATCCCGCTCCGGGGGGACGGCAACAACTTCGACGCGCGCCTGGACTACATGTCCAAGCTCGGGACCGGATGGGGCGGCGACTGGAACTACCAGGGGCGCAACCTGAATGGCGTGACGCGGTTCTACACGATCACCGGGAACAGCAACACCCTGACCCTCAACAACCAGCACCAGCAGAACCTGGGTTGGGGCCAGCTTCAGATCGACAACGACTTTCAGCGGAACAACTACTACTGGTCCTCGAGTTCGACCTCGCTGAACACCCGGGCGGTCCTGTCCATCCCCCAGAGGTCCGGCTCGACCCGGCTCTCCTTCCAGCGCTACGGGACTGAAACCGCCGACTCGTCCAGCCAGAACCGTTCGATCGCCATCGGCGACCAGAGGTCGATCGGCAGGAACACGCGGACCTCCTTCGACGCGAACTGGACGACCTCCTCGAACAACTTCGGGGAGACCTCTTCGGAGCAGCAACAGGTCGACCTCCGCTTCCGGGGCCAGCATGAGCTCCCCTGGGCGTCAGCGGCGCTGGACTACCAGCGAAGCGTCCCCGTCGGCGAGAACTCGCAGTTCTTCTCCGGATCGGACCGCACACCCGTGCTTTCGCTCACCTCCGACGCCCGGCGGCTCCTCGGCGAAGGATGGGCGCGGAGCTTTCCGTTTCGAACCGAGTTCTCCGTGGGAGAGTTCGCCGATCCGGCGTCGCAAGGACACCTTGGGCGCGGCCTGTTTAGCCTCGACTTCCAAAAGCCGGACTCGGGGGGCCGCAGGTTCCGAATGGACCAGAACGGCCAGTTCCGCCAGACGATGTACACCGACGACACGGCTCAATACGTGCTCGGCTACAACACAACCCTGAGCTACCGCCTCGGGACGAACACGTCCGCGAACGTGCGCTATAGCTACCTCCGGCCCTACGGATACGCCCCGATGCTCCTCGACCGTCCCGGCGAGACCAACCTCGTTACGACCGACGTGAGCTACCGCCCGATCCGGTCCCTCCTCGTCGGCGCGCAGACCGGCTACGACATCCTGCGGCTCCAGGACGGCAACACCGCCTGGCAGCAGGTCGGCGTCCGCGCCGAATACACCCCCCTCAGGAACATCCTCCTCCGGAGCCTCGCAACCTACGACTCGTTCAACGAGCGCTGGAGCAACGTCCGGATCGATACGACCTGGCAGCCGGGCGCCACGACCGTAAGCCTCGGTGCCCGCTACGACGGATTCCAGCAGGTCTGGGGAAACGTCAACCTCTACATCGACAACCTGAAGTGGGGAAGAACCCGGTTCAGCACGATGCTGGCCTATAACGGCTATACGAAACGCTTGGACGCCCAGGAGTACTCCTTCATCTACGACCTGCACTGCGCCGAAGCGATCCTGACGGTCGTCGAAAGCCAGGTCGGCTACCGGCCGGGACGGGACATCCAGTTCTTCATCCGACTCAAAGCCCTGCCCTTCGACTCCATCTTTGGCACCGGGAAGCGCGGATCGCCTGTGGGAATCGGCACCGGCAGAGACTTCTGAAAAGTCGGCCGGGGTTTTTGCGCTGGCGGTGATATAAACGTGTAAGTTGCCGTAAACTAACGGCGATGTCGATGGTCTCCAAGGCGAGGATCCACCTCCAGAACCGCACGGCCACCCACCTGCCGCAGGTCT
>DASWVS010000477.1:0-6435 GCA_036401135.1 Fimbriimonas sp. | reverse complement strand
CCCTCGCCTTTTCGATCAGGCCGTCGACGATCGCCCAGTCGAACCGTCCCTCTTCGGCCTCGACGACGTCCCAGGCGATGGGAAGGAGCAGGGTGTTGAGATGCGAGGCCGCCAACTTCGGCCAAAGGGGCTCCATGAAGGAGAGGCTGGAGGAGCTCGAGTTGAACAGCTCTCCACCGAGGATCAGGAACGGCTTGCCATCCACCCAAAGCTGGGTCGCACCTCCCTGCTTGCGAAGCTGGGGGATCTGAGATATGGGCTTCGTCATGGTCTTCGTCTCCTCACGCTTCAATCAGGGAACGGCCAGGCGCCGGAGTCGCCCATCCAGGCGAAGGTCGTCTCCTCGTCGCCCAGCCGCCATCGTCGGGGGCAGAGCGACTCCATCCAGTCGAGCGGCTCGCCGACCGGCTGAGGTTTGGACGCGGCGTCCAGCGCTTTCGCCAGCGCCTTGCGCTGCTCGGGGCCTGCGGCTTCGGGCTCGACCGAGACGAACAGGGCCGTCCCGCTCTGCGACACGAGCCGCAGCCACTGTTCCACGAGATTCCAGGGCACGGCGTTCGTGATCGCGACGATATCCGGGTCTACGTCGAAGAACGCCCGGTGCTGGGGCGCCCGAAAGGCGAGGGTGTTGACGCCCATGCGGCGATTGCGATTCCAGCTCCGGCCGCTGGTGTCGTCGCCCGTCCGCTGGACCTCGTGGCAGCCCGCGGCAAGGTGGCCCACGGTGTTGCACCCGATCAGCTTGCTTGGACCGGCGGCTTCGCGGATTGTGCGGTAGAGGGCCGAGAGGATTTCGGCGTTCGTCCTCGACGCGTCGTGCGGCCGCCATCCGTCCCGGGTGGGGGAGGGCCCCATTTCGAAACCCCAACGTCCGAGCAGGTCCCAGGTCGTGAAGTCGTGCTTGATCATCTCATAGCCCCAGGCTGTGAGCTTTCGGACCTCGCAGGCGATCTGCTCCCTCACCTCGGGAACGGTCGGATCGAGATAGTCCGAGTTGCGCGGGAGAAGCCACGATTCGGGGGTGCCGGGCAACGGCGTCAAAGGCCGGTACCAGATGCCCGGCCGCACGCCCAGATCCTTGAGCCGCTCCGCGAAAGCCGCCATGTCGCCGAACCGGGGATTGCCCTCCCAGGGACCGTAGCCGAACCGGTTCTCGAACGGGCCCATGGCCCATCCTTCGTCGATAACGGAAAAAGGGCGGTTGTCGGGGTTCGGGGAAAGGTCCGAGATCAGGCCGCTCATCTCCGCGATCAGTTCGGCGCTGGAGTTTCCGTAGGCGTAGTTCCAGTCGTTGGTGCCGTAGATCGGCTGATCGGCGAGGCGCGGCTCGAGGCACATCTGCCGGCAGAACGACTGGGTGGCGGCAAATGGGCTTTCGCCAGGGATTCCTTGCCGGCAGACCACGTCGGCCACATGCAGGGTTCTGTCCGCCAGTTGGACCGGCACCCCGGCGCTTCGCACATCCGCCCACAGGCTGATCCCTTCCGCATCGGCGGTCCAGAAACACATCGCCCCCGCGCCCGTGCGAACGCCGTACCCGTGGGTGGTTTCGCCATCGTGGGCCACGAAGTACCAGGGCATGGCCCGGTTTGGCGCCTCCCCTCGCCACTCCAGGTCGGCATACGACCTCTCCCAGTGGTCCCCCAGGTAGAGGCACACGCCCGAGAGGTCGCCTCGCCACCGGAGCTGGATCCGGGAGACCCCTTCTCCCCGGAGCCGGATTTCAAGCCGGTCCGGCAGGACGCCGGTCAGGATTTCCACCGGCTCGCCCCGCGCGTCGCCGGACCGGGAGAGTGCGATCGGCGCGTCGTTCGGGCCGAACGCCCGAACAAGGTCCGGCGCGCGGAGGAGGTCGAGGAACGTCGGTTGGGTCTTCATCGGCGATATCCCCGAGGCTACCGCGGCTCCAAAGCCCGACGCGCGTTTCCGACGTTGTATCGCCGATTGTGCGGAATCTGGGTTACAGTCCACGTCTACGAGAGTGCGGAGGAAACGCAAAATGAAAATCGGAACGATCGGAGCAGGAAACGTGGGCACCGCGCTCACCACGGCCAGTCGCCGCGCCGGGCACGACGTCACCATCAGTTCGAACGATCCCGCCGACGCGCAGAAACTGGCAGCCGAGGTGGGAGCCCAGGCGGCCCGCTCCAACCGGGAAGACGTCGCGGCCAGCGACCTGGTGATCCTCGCGGTCCCCTTCGACGCGGTCGAGGCGATCGTGGCCCAGGGAGGCGACCTCGCCGGCAAAGTCCTGATCGACGTCACGAACCGGTTCGACCCGATGCAGCTCACGGGGGAATCGAACGCCGAGCGGATTCAGAAAATGGCGCCTCAGGCAACCGTCGTAAAGGCGTTCAACACGATCTTCGCCGCCCACCAGGCGGACCCGACGGCGCACGGTGTCCAATTGGACGGGTTCGTGGCGGGCGAGGACGGCGAAGCCAAGGCGCAGGTGCTCGAGTTCGTTCGAACGCTGGGCTTCCGCCCGATCGATGCCAGCCCCTTGGCGATGTCGCGCGCCCTCGAAGGGATGGGCACCCTCAACATCGCCCTCAACATGAAGAACCAGTGGCCCTGGCAGACCGGCTGGAAGCTCCTCGGTCCCACGGGGTAGCGGATCGACCACCCGGAAGTAGAGCTATCGATGAACCAGAGGCCCGACTCCACCCAGCGCCGTCTCGTCGAGTCGTTACGGCGCGAGCGCCCGATCGCCTTGGCGCGGCCTGAAGATTTCGCTCTCGGGGAGCCCGCGCACATCGATCCCCGGCGCGTCCTGGAGGACCCCTCGTACAGCCTGTACTGCTTCGACCCGGCCAGCGGAGCCGCGCTCTTCGTCGAGATGGACGATGCTGGTGCCGCCGAACATGCGGCGTTCTACTATCAGGCGCAGGCCGAGCGGGCCGTCGCGGTCGTTTCCATGCCGATGGAAACCTTCCATCGGCTGGCGCTCGAGATTCCGGAGCCGCCGCGGGGAGTCGTGATCGTTCATTCGGTGGGCCGTTGCGGATCGACCCTCTTGAGCAAGGTGCTCCAGGCTTTGCCGGAGGTTATGAGCCTTTCGGAACCGGACGAATTCACGCAGCTTGCCCACCTGAGAGGGGACGGGACGATGGGGGACGACGAAGTCCGGTCCCTTTTGGAGAGCTCGGTGCGGTGGAGGTGCAAGCCGAGAGCCGGCCAGCCGGCGGCGATGGTCGCGATCAAGACCCGGGCCGAAGTCCTGGCGATCGCCGACCTGATGTCCGTCAGCTTCAGAGGCCACAAACATCTCTTCCTCTACTGCGACGCCCTCGCCTGGATCCGCACGACCGCCCGAAACTGGCCGCCGGAGATCAGCGTGTACGACGAGCAACGGAACCGCGAGTGGCAGGACCAGTGGTCGACGCTCCTGCCGATCCTCCGCACGATGCCGCCGTTGAACAGGGCGGAGACCAGGATCGTCGGCTGGATCGTAGGGATGGAGGGATACCTCGCGCTGCGGGACGCAGGCCTGGAGATCCTCGCAATCCGCTACGAAGACCTCGTCGCCTGTCCCCGGAAAACTCTGGGCGAGGCGATCGAATTCTGCGGGTTGCCCGTCACCGACTGGAGGGCGATCGACGAGGTCCTCGGCCGCGACTCCCAGGCGGGAACGATGTTCGATCGAGAGGAGCGGCGCAAGCTCGCGTTCGACTTCACACCCGACCTCGAGCAGAACGTTCGCGACCTCATCGCAGCGAGGCCGGCGCTCCTGCGCCCCGACGTGGTGCTGCCCGGCACCCTCGGCTGCGCCTGATCCCGGTCCACGACTTGCGACTTTTCCGCACGACTGATAGATTCATAGTTGATTAAGCGGTTCATCAACACGATGGCCCGGGGTGGATCTCGTGCTCATGCTCGCACTGTTCGCTATGTCGACCGGAGGAGATATCGAAATGGCAACTCGCTTCACGCTCTCGCAGGACTCGAAAGGCTGGGCGTTCGTGTCGCCGGAAGGCGAGCGCTTCTTCTCCATGGGGGTCTGCTGCACCAACCGGGGCATCCCGACCGCCGACTGGGACGCGACGAACCCCGGCTACGCGGCATCGAGGATCTTCAAGAGCGACCAGGAATGGGCATGCGACACGGTCGCCAAACTGGAATCGTGGGGGTTCAACACCGTCGGGTCCTGGAGCGACCACAAGCTCCTGCGCAGCGACCTCTACCAAACGCCGGTGCTCCACCTGGGCGCCGCCGGCATCCCTTGGCGGGACATGTGGGACCCGAAGGTCGTCGAAGACACGTTCAAAAGAGCGGAGCAGGAGATCGGGCTCTGGCACGGCGATCCCAGGATCGTCGGATATTTCAGCGACAACGAACTCGGATGGTGGCATTCGGCCATGTTCGAGTGGGCGTTCACCGGCGCCACCCCCGCCAGCGGAACGCGAAAGCGGCTCGTCGACCTTCTGAGGAAGCGGTACGCGACCTGGGAGGAGGCGATGCGGGATTTCGAGCCCAAGGAAGCCACCAGCTTCGAAGAGCTCGAGAAGCAGGGGCGCCTCTTCCTGAAACCCGGGGGGAAGGGCATCCTCTACGCCAAGGACGTCCTCCGCATGCAGGCCAAGCGATACTACGAGCTCTGCCGCGAGGCGATCGAGCGGTACGACCCGAAGGCGCTCTACCTCGGCGATCGGTACATCAGCGACTACTACCCCGAGGTCGCCGAGGAGGCGGGCAAGGTCTGCGACGTCGTCTCGACGAACCTGAACGCGAACTGGCCCGACGGCGACTTCTACCGCTACTACCTCGAAGAGCTTCACCGCATCAGCGGCAAGCCCCTGATCGTCACCGAGTTCTACCAGTGCGCGATGGAGAACCGGAGCGGCAACATGAACGACCGCTCCGCCTTCCCCACCGTCAGAACCCAGAAGGAGCGCGTCAAAGGGCTCCGGAACCAGCTCCGCCTGATGCTTTCGAAGCCGTTCCTCGTGGGGGCCCACTGGTTCCAATACTACGACGAGCCGATGCACGGCAGGACGGACGGGGAGAACTTCAACATGGGGCTCGTCGACACCGCCGGGAGACCCTACGACGACCTCGTCAAAGCGTTCCGGGACCATCGCCGACCGCGCCTCAAGGCCGCGAACGCAGGCGACGGCCTTCCGCCGGTGGACGCCTTCACCGCCGGCGACCTGGCGAACTGGCCGCGCGAGAGGGCCTACGTGCCGCACGAGCCGGGAGACTACGCCCGCGGCGACCTCTACGTCGGCTGGCACCCGCAGGGCCTGATCGTCGGAATCTCCTGGAAAGACGGCCTCTGGCCTGAGGGATTTTTCAAGAGCGGGCAGGTTCCCCCCGAGGAACGCGCTAAGCTGACGATGAAGTTCCAGGGCATGAAGGAGCCGGTGTCTGCAACCATGGGCTATGGGGGCGAGCTCGAGGCGGCGGGCGCCAACGCGATCTCCCACCGACCCAACACCCCCTGCCACGCCGTGTTCCGCATCCCGTCGAACCGGTTCGGCAAGGCTCAGCTCAAAGCCGGAGACCGGGTCGAATTCGAGGCGTCGATGACGACCCAGTGCCGCTCTTACCATATGGCTTGGAAGGGATCGTTCGAACTGAAGGAAAAATGAGTTGATGAAGAAGATGACGCTGCTCCTCGCATCGATGTCGGCCGTCCAGGCCCTCGCCGGGCCTTCGATCGTTCCAATGCCGGCTTCGCTGGTCGAGCTGCCGGGCGAGTTTGTCCTGAACAGCGAAACGAAGATCGCCTCGGACAAGGGATCGCTGCACGCCGCCGAGTTCCTCAGGGACTCGCTCCGCCCCCCGACAGGTCTTCGGCTCCCCATCGTGAGCCGAGGGGGCAGGAACGCCGTATCGCTGAGGATCGACCCACGGCTGTCCAAGCTGGGGGACGAGGGGTATCGGCTCGAGGTGAAGCCCGACCGCATCGACATTTCGTCTTACCGGCCCCAAGGCGCGCTGTACGCCGTTCAGACGCTGCGCCAGCTTCTTCCGCCTGCCGCCTATCGGCGGGCCAAGGTCGCCGGCATGAAGTGGGCGGTGCCGGGTGTCAGGATCGAAGACCGCCCCCGCTTCGGGTGGCGGGGCGCCCTCGTCGACTCCTGCCGCCACTTCATCCCGAAGGAAGGGATCTTGCGCTTCCTCGACACGCTCTCGGCGCACAAGCTGAACGTCTTCCACTGGCACCTTACGGACGACAACGGGTGGCGCCTCGAGATCCGCAAGTATCCCCGCCTGACATCGATCGGGGCATGGCAGCCGGAGACCCTTCTCGAGTACGACCCGCCCAAGCCGAAGAGCGGGTTCCGAGGCGGCTACTACACCCAGGACGACGTGCGCGAGGTGGTGGCGTACGCGGAGAGCCTCGGGATCACGGTGATGCCCGAGATCGAGATGCCCGGCCACTCGGGCGCGATCGTCGCGTCCTACCCCGAGCTCGGCGTCCCCGGCTCG
>DASWVS010000476.1:0-4807 GCA_036401135.1 Fimbriimonas sp. | reverse complement strand
GAGGTTCAGAGAATCACGAAACTGGTCGCGGAAGGCAAGCTCAGTCCGGAGGACGCTGCCGACTTGATCGAGGCGTTCTCCAGCGGCGAAGGCGCCGCCGCCGCAGCCGGCGCCGCGGCCACCGAGACCGCGGAAGAACCGATGGTCGAAGAGGCCGAGGAGCGGCCGAAGGATCCGCTGAAATCGATCGTGGATTCCTTCGAGAAGCTTCTCAAGGAGGGCAAGGACTCGGTCAACTGGGACGAAGTCGGCAAGCAGGCCAAGCAGGCGGCGAAACAGGCGGCGGAGAAGATCAAGACCGGCGTCGAGGAGATCAGCAAAGGAAAGGTCAACATCGGCTTTTTCGGCGCTCAGGCGACGCGGGAGGTCACGCTGCCTCTGACCCTGGCGGAAGGTCAGACCCTACGAATCGACAACCCGTGCGGGTCCGTCAAGGTCGTCGGCGGTTTCGACGTCGGTTCCGTCAAGGCGGACGCCAAGTTCCGGGGCACCTTCGAGGACGCAAAAGCCAAGGCCGACGCGTATACGATCATCATCGAGGAGAGCGACCACCAGGTGATGGTGAAGCAACCCGACGTCGTGGGCCTGTGCGTCGATCTCGAGGTCCAGATGCCGGGGACCGGCTGGGTCGAGATCCGATCGGAGTCGGGCGACGTCGAAGTGATCGACACCAAGGCGGGAGCGAGGATCTCCACCCGTTCGGGCGACGTGAAGCTGCGCGGACTTCAGGGAGCGACGGAGGTGTCTTGCGAGAGCGGCGACGTCGTGATCCAAGACTCGACGGCGCCTTCGATCGGCATCGAAAACAAGTCGGGCGACATCACGATCCGTCGGGTCCAGGGGAACATCAACGCTCGCACGGCGGCGGGCGATGTGGTCGTCGAGTCGTGCAGCGGCAAGGTCGTGTCGGTGGAATCGGTATCCGGCAACGTCCATGTGGACGTCGAAGAACCCGTGAGCGGCAGCCTGAACATCCGAACCGTCAACGGGCATGCCAACGTCTCCGTCCCGGACGGAAGCGACTGTCGCGTCAGCCTCTCGACGCTGCGGGGCGGGGTCACGTGCACCTTGGCGCTCGAGGACGAGGCGAGCACCGATCAGCGCATCACCGGGCGTTTGGGAGCCGGCGTCGGAACCCTGGACGTAAGCGCCGTCACCGGCAGCATCACGTTGGAGATGCACGACGCCACGGTCAAGGCCTAGGCGAAACGTTCTCGGGTATCACGAAAGGGCGGCTCGGCGGCGGGCCGCCCTTTTCCCTGCCCATGAACTACTGGTTGATGAAGTCCGAGCCCGATTGCTACTCGATCGACGACCTTGCCGACGAGGAGAGCCCGTCCCCTTGGGACGGCTGCCGCAACTACACCGTCCGCAACTACTTCCGCGACTCGATGCAGGACGGCGACCTCGCGTTCTTCTACCACTCCAACACCGAGCCCGTGGGCATCGTCGGGGTGATGGAGATCGTCGGCGAAGCGATTCCGGATCCGACTCAGTTCGATCCGAAGAGCGAGTATTTCGATTCCAAGAGCTCCGCCGACAACCCGCGCTGGATCACGAGGAACGTGCGGTTCGTCCGGAAGTTCGAACGGACGGTCCCGATCTCGGAACTGCGCGGGACGCCCGGCCTGGAGGAGATGTACGTGCTTCGACGCGGACAGAGGCTGTCCGTGATGCCGGTGACGGAAAGGGAGTGGAAGATCGTCAACGGCCTTCCAGGTCTCTAGGATCCGGCCCCAGCATCTCGCGGAAGGTCCGGTTCGGCAACCCCACCGCTTGCGAGAGCTCCAGGATCTCCCGGAGAAACGACAAACGGGCGTCGTATTTGGCGAGTACCTGGGGGCGCACGCAGATGGTCACGCCCCGGTTGCGGCTGGCGGCGTCCCGCACCTGGAGCTTCAGGCCGTCTACCCAGGCGCGTGCGCTCACCCCCGTCCGGACCGCTTCGCGATCCGGCTTGGATTCGACCGGAAAATGGCGAAGGAAGGGCGGCGACGGCCCGACGTTGGCGCTCATGAACCTGAATCTCCTGGCCCAATCGGAGGGGTAGGATTCCTGCCACGCGCCCCGGATGCAGAAACCCCAGGCGGTGTGCCCGAGGTTCGCGAAGAGCCGGTAGGACTCGTCGGCCCGGGCGGCGGCGTCCTCGGGATGCTTGCAGAACCAGTCGAGTTCGTGTCCTTCGTTCAGAACGGCCTCCGCGTTGGCGGGGAAGGCCCGAAGCACCCGGTTTGAGGCGAAGAAGTGATATTTGAAGCCGGTTGTCCGGGCGAGGTCGAGCAGCTTGAGCAGCGTGGCGGCCTCGCCGTGCCCAAAATCCTGGGCGTCCGGCGAGTCCCACGGGACATAGTCCAGCTCGATGCGCAGGGCCAAGTACATACCGGAGAAAGGGCTAGCGGTCTTGGAGCGCGGCGATTCCGGGCAGCTCCTTGCCTTCGAGGAACTCCAGGCTCGCGCCGCCACCGGTGCTCACGTGGCTGACCTTGTCGGCGAATCCGAACTTCTCGATCGCCGCCGCCGAGTCGCCGCCTCCCACGATGGTCAGGGCGTCGCTGTCCGCCAACGCCTGGGCGACGGCTTTGGTCCCGGACTGGAACGGCTTCATCTCGAACACGCCCATCGGACCGTTCCATAGAGCCGTACCCGCCGTTTTGACGACTTCGGCAAATCGCTTGGCGGTTTCGGGCCCGATGTCCGCTCCCATTCTGTCCGCCGGGATCGCGCTCACGGGCACGACGGAGGTTTCGGCATCCTCGGAAAGCTCCTTCGTCACCACCACGTCGACGGGCAGGACGATCTTGTTGCCGCTCTGCTCGAGCAGCCGCTTGACGTCGTCGAGGCTTCCTTCGTCGAGCAGCGAGCCCCCGATCTCCATGCCCATGGATTTGAGGAACGTGTAGGCCATCCCTCCGCCGATAATCAGCTTGTCGACCTTGGGAAGCATATTGTCGATCAGCGCGATCTTGTCTTTGACTTTGGCCCCGCCCATGATCGCGACGAACGGCCGCTTCGGATCCTCGACTGCTCGATCGAGATACTGGATCTCCTTCTCGATGAGCAGTCCGGCGACCCCCGGCAGGATATGCGCAACCCCTTCGGTGGAGGCGTGAGCCCGGTGGGCGGTGCCGAAGGCGTCGTTGACGTAGAGGTCGGCGACGGACGCCAGCTGCTTGGCGAAACTCGGATCGTTCTTTTCCTCCTCAGGATGGAAACGGACGTTCTCGAGGAGGATCGCGGTTCCCGGCTTAGCCTTCTCGACGGCTCGGGCGACCTCGGCGCCGATCGAGTCGGGGGCAAGCTCGACCGTATGGCCTAGCAGCTCCGTCAGGCGAACGGCGACGGGCTTCAGCGAGAATTCGGGGGTGACGCCTTTCGGCCGGCCCAAGTGGCTGGCAAGAATAACAACCGCCCCCTGATCCAGCAGAAGCTTGATCGTGGGCAGGGCCTCGGTAATCCGGCGATCGTCCGTGATCTGACCGCCGTCGAGAGGAACGTTGAAGTCGCAACGAACCAGGACGCGCTTGCCACGGGCGTCGATGTCACGAACGGTCTTCTTGCTTAGGGCCATGGGCTAAGCATACCGGCGTGCAGGCTTCGCGTTCATGAAGCCGGGCGGAGCTGCCGCCAGGAGCGTGGCGGCAGCGCGAAGCCATCAACGGTCCGCAGCTGCCGATGCGCCGGCGCGCAGGGCTGCATCCTCCTTGGCCATCCTCTCCATCTCGATCTGCTTGAGGCTCTTGGGGGGAGACCGATGCTGAACGCCGGCCTGCAGCTTGTCGGCAGTCATGAACCGATAGGCGCTGAACCCTGCCACCGCAACCGCCAGGACGGCAACGATGGACAGGAGCGCTTTCTTGACTGATTCGTCCATGGTTATCGGAGCGCGAAGGCGAGGTTCTTCTTTCCTTCAGCTTTCGCCGTCGCCGGGTCGGTGATCCACATCGGATCGAGAGTCGACTGTCGCTTCATGGCTTGCACGTGCCCGTCGGCAAACCCGAAGTTGGTGACGTTGTTCCACTCCTGCATCGACATCCCGTCGTTGCTCATGCACCAGATCGCGCCGTAGTTGTCGAACTTGGGGAAACCGCTGATGAAGCAGTCCGTTCCGCATCCGGTGGGATCGTAGCCGAGTCCGACCCGATCGGCGTCCTCCTTGCTGTACATGTACCAGCGCTGGTCATAGCGGTGCTGCCAGAACCCGTTCCAGTACGACCAAGTGCTGTACAGTGGCACGAAGACGATCGTGCCCGCGGGCTCGGACATCGTCGTGCCGTTCAGGGAAGGGGTCGTGGAGCTGCTCGGCGTGCCGCTCGGGTACGAAGCGGACGACCAACCGGCGACTCCGTAGGCGACGAGCGGATCGTTCGGGTTGTTGTAGGTCGGGCCGTAGCTGACCTTTCCACCCGGCGTGTCGGGGAAGCCGCCGCTCGGGCAGTCCGACCGCGGAAGCGAGTCCTGGGGGCTGGCAAAGAGGGCCCGCGACTTGACGTAGGGACTCAGCATGTTGTGGTAGGCGTTCACCTGCTCGCACGGGTAGTTGCCGCCGGAAAACCGGCTGCATCCCCAGTCGGAAATCCCATTGCGGAGCATTACCCAAACATCGTCGAAGTCGCCCATGTACATCTGGGCGGCGAGGTTGATCTGCTTCTGGTTGGACAGGTCGCTCGTCTTCTTGGCCGCATTCTTGGCCTGGGCGAAGACAGGGAAGAGGATCGCAGCCAGGATGGCAATGATGGCGATAACTACAAGGAGCTCGATGAGCGTGAAGCCCACGGCCTTTCGCGACGGCAAATGCATTGACTACCTC
>DASWVS010000475.1:0-4105 GCA_036401135.1 Fimbriimonas sp. | reverse complement strand
ACCCCGCTCGTCGATTTGACGAGCTTGTACGTGTCGTCCGTGAGCGACATCTGGACAAGGATGTAGCCGGGGAAGACCTTGCGGTCCATCTCGTAGCGTTTGCCGTTGCGAGTCTGCAGTTCGCGCTCCGTCGGGATCAGGATCTCGTAGATGTCGTTGTTCCAGAACCCTTCGACCTGTGCGCGTCGGGTGAGAACGTCCTTGACCTTGTTCTCGTGCCCGGCGATCGTATGAACCGCGTACCAAGATTTGGGCATTTCAGCCGACCCTTCCTGTCGTGATGAGGGTGATGAGGATATCGAACACGTACCCCATGATCGTGAGGAAGGCGACGATGAGTCCGCACACGGCCAGTACGACGCCCGTCAGACGGTTGGTCTCGGAACGGGACGGCCAGTCGACCTTGCGCATCTCCCGGCCGACCTCGGCGAAGAACCGCTTGGGTCCTTTTCTCTTGATATCGGGCGTCGGAAGGCTCGCCTGCTTCCTCGGTACGTCGCCGCCGCCTGCTGTCGAAGTATTCGCCATGTACATTCACGCCCCGCCATTCAGTCTCGGGGAACCACCATCATACCCTTTCGACGCCGTTCTCCGATAGGACGGAGTTCCGCCCGGGCCCGGGTCCCGGACCGTCGTTTTGGAGCCCGTGCAGAGGCCCGCGCCGCATGGAAATCGAAATGGTTCTTGCGACACAAGGAAAACCGCGCTACATTAGAGTGTTCTACGCGGTCGGTTTTCGCCCGCGGAACGTTGAATTGGTGGTTTTTTCGAATGGCTAATGCAGGACCTTACAGCGAGCTTGAATACCTGATCCTCGCCATGGTGGGTGAAGGAGTTAACTCCGGATACGCTATGCGCAAGGAGATGAACCGTATGCGCGGAGGTCGGTGGAGCGCCGAAAGCGGCTCGGTATACCGGGTGCTCCGAAGACTCGAGCGGGACAGCCTCGTCGTGGAGATGCGCCGTGTGGGCGTTCCAAACCGGGAACGGACTGAATACGACCTGACTCCGCAGGGCGAGGCGCTACTCCACTCCTGGCTGACTTTTCCGCCCGACCGGCTGGAGTTGGCGTTCCTCGTCGATCCGATCCGCACCCGCAGCTATTTCCTGAACCGGCTCAAACCCGCCGAGCGGATCCGGGTCGTCAAGACCTGGCTTCAGGAGAACAAGGTGTTCCTTTCGGAGCTGCAGCGCGAGCTCAAGCTCACCGCCTACAAGGAACCGACCCGGGACCTCGGCTACCAGAACCTGTACTACCTAGCCGAGGGCCGGCAGGAATGGCTCAAGAAGATGCTGGTCCACGTCAAAGCGAACGGCGGCGCGCACGCCGTGGCCGCCGCGACCGAGGGCAAGCCGTCGTAGACGCAGCGCGAGGGGCGGCCGCATTCCTACGGCCGCCCCTCGTCGCGTTGTTGCCTACTTGCTGATCGTGACGATCTTGTACTTCTTCTTGCCGTCCGGAGTGTCGAACTCGACCGTCTTGCCCGCGCTTCCGCCCATCAGCGCCATCCCCATCGGCGATTCGTTGCTGATCAGGTCCTCGCTGGGGTCGGCCTCGATCGAGCTGACGACGCGGACGTCGAACTGATCGTCCCACTCCAGGTCGTTGACCGTTACTTTGGAGCCGATCCCCACCCGGTCGGCGGAGATCATCGATTCCTCCAGTACCTGGGCGTTGCCGAAGATGGTCTTCAGTTCGGCGATCCGATTCTCCACCATCGCCTGCTCGAACTTCACTTCGTCGAGCTCGTTGTTGTCCTCGCTGAACTCCCCGTGCTGCTGGCTCTCACGGATGCGGTCGGCGATCTCGGGCCGCTTGACGGTCGTAAGGTACTCCAGTTCCTTCTGGAGCCGGTCATATCCCAGCTGCGTCAGCAGGATACCGGTATGTAATTCGGCCACCACTTCGGGTTCATGCATAGTCAACGTAGTTTCCTTATAAGAGCGAGCCAGCATTATAGCCTCTTATCGTCCCAGGAATCTCTGGTGCCTGGGGCACATGTTTGTCGCTAGGACGGTTGCTCAGGTTCCCTGGGTTCTAGGTATATACGCTTGGATGAGCGGTCGAGTTCGCTGTCTTTGCGCCAAAACTCGAATGAACCTATCGCTCCGATGGGCGCGTCTTTAGCGTGATCCGCTTCCCACTGGTAGAGTTCATCCGATGCGCCTGCTTTTCGTGCTCCTGTTCCTTGTCGCCTGCCTGGCTGCTTCAGGACAGGAGGCTCCCGAAAGAAGCCTCTTCACCACCGTCAGGCCGCAGGCGACCGTGGTGGTGAGGAAGCACTCGACCGGCTCGGAGGTCGTCATCGTGACGATGCTCGACCCGAAGTACCCCAAATCGGTGCTGAAGGCGCAGGCCGAGGAACTGGCGGGAGCACTCGGTCAGTCCGCCCAGGGACTGACGGTCTATGAGGATTTCCCCTCGCCGGAATCGAAGGACATCGTCCTGGTCCGCGCCCAGTTCGGGGTCACGGGTCTCTCGGACGCGGCGACCGGCACCTACCGCCTCCAGCCGATCGTAAGGGCCTTCGCCGGCGCCTCCGATCCCAACACGATCGAGGGTCTGGCGGTGATCTTCGAGGAAATGCCGGTCGGCAAGAACACGGTGCGGCGCTTCGACAGCGACGCGGTGGCGGTCGAGCTCTCGCCCGCATCCGGGCGAATCGGCGTCGAATATCGTATCCTGATCAAAGACCAGAATCCGGCCAAGATCGAGATTCCCGAGTCGAGGCCGGAGGCGCGCACGCCCGTGGCTCCGAAAACACAGGAACGGACCGACTGGATCATGATCGTCCTTGCCGTCATCGCCGCTCTGGCGCTAGGCGCGTTGGTATACTCGCTGCTGCTCCGCGTGCGCCCGCAGAGCGGCTCTGCACCACGTTAGACCCCCAGGAAAACCATGCTCAGCCTCGAATCTATGAACCTGCACCAGCTCATCGAGCTGGGTTATCACGAGAATGCCTCGGACATCTTCGTCAAGACCGGCGCGAAGCCGACGATGAAGCAGCATTCGGTCATCAAGCCGGTCAACGTAGACTTTCCGGTTCTGGACCAAAAGACGGTCGAACGGATGCTGAAGGAGATCCTGAGCGAGCGCCAGCTTCGGCATTTCGAAGACCGGCACGAGATGGACCTCGGTTTCCAGGTGGGCGAGCTCTGCCGCGTGCGTGCCAACCTGTACAAGCAGCGGGGCACCTGGGCGATCGTCTGCCGAATCATCCCGCTCAAGATCAAGGGCCTCGACGATCTGGGCCTCCCTCCGGTCCTCAGCGAGCTGACGAAGCAGCGGCTCGGCTTGATCCTCGTCACAGGCCCCACCGGGTCGGGCAAAACGACCACGCTCGCGGCGTTGATCGACATGATCAACGAATCGCGGCCGTGCCACATCGTCACGATCGAGGACCCGCTCGAGTTCACCCACCGCGACAAGCGCGCCTACATCAGCCAGCGAGAGGTCGGCATCGACACCGAGGACTTCCAGCCCGCTCTGCGCGCGGTCGTCCGCGAAGCCCCCGACGTCATCCTGATCGGCGAGATGCGCGACCCGACCACGATGCACACCGCTATGCAGGCGGGCGAAACGGGCCACCTCGTCTTCTCGACCGTCCACACCTCGAGCGCTTACGAGACGATGGACCGTATCGTCAACATGTTCCCCCCGCATGAGAAGCAGCACCTTTGCCAGCGCCTCGCGAACTCCCTCCGCGCCATCGTCGCGCAGAAGCTCGTTCCGAGGGCGGACGGCGAGGGGCGCGTTCCTGCGGTTGAGGTCCTCGTCTGCACCCCGACGGTCAGCAAGGCGATCGAGGACGGCGCGTTCAGCGACCTCTACCACCTCATGAACGAAGGGTCCTTCTGGGGCATGCAGACGATGAACCAGAGCCTCGTCAAGTATGTGAAGGCGGGCATCATCACCGAACAGACGGCGATGAACTATGCCGGCGTTGCCTCCGAGCTCAAGCAGTTGCTCAGGCGGTAGGGTGGGCTCGGCGGCTCCAGAGCTGGGCGAACCATACGCCCAGCAGTCCGCCGACGGCCCCGACAGGAGCGGTCCCGGCAACCATGACGCCGAACGCGCCGAAGTCCATGCTCCCATGGCTTCGGG
>DASWVS010000474.1:0-7838 GCA_036401135.1 Fimbriimonas sp. | reverse complement strand
CCCGAAGCCGATCTCCGTATCCTGGGAGCCGAGGGTCCGGATCGAGGCGCCCCAACTCCCGAACTGCCGCCTCGCCCGCAGGAGGTAGGCGGAGTTGTCGTAGTTCTCCCGGCTCAGGCTCGTCGCAGCGAGGCGATAGCTCCAGAGGGGCGAAGGGTCGTAGGAAACCGTCGTCGCGAACGCGTTCTCGTGGCCGAAGTCGAGGGTGTCGAGGAGGCCGAACTGCAGGCGGTCGCCGAGCTTTCCGTACGCGTTGACGCCAACGTCGAACGATTCGATCCGCTGGCTGGCGAAGATGCCCGACGACAGGTACTCCGAACCCTCGAGAAAAAACGGCCGGCTCTCGTCGGCGATCCTCTCGAACCTTGAGAAGTCCAGCGAGAGGATGTCGTTCTCGATGTTCCGGAAGTCGGGGTTGATCGTCCCTACGAGCGTCGCCTGGTCGGCGATCTGCGTCTTCAGGTCGAGGCCCGAGTTGAAGACCGTTTTCTCGTCCTCGTCGTAGCCGGCATAGACGTACGGCAAGAGCTTGATCGAGCGGTCCACGACCGGTTTCGGGAGTTCGACTCCGGCCCAAACGGGGGTGTCGGCGGCGCGCGCGCCGTCGTTCGTATAGCCGAACTCGGCCTCGCGCGAGATCCTCGGCAGGTCTCGGTCGATGTTGAAGCGGACGTCGCGTCGACCTCCCGCCGGGATGCTCATCGCCTGCCAGGGGATGCGCGCCTCCGTCTCCCACCCCTCGGAAGTGATCCGGCTCTTCGCGACGAACTCTCCGGTCCATTCTCGCTTCGCCGCCCTGCCCCCCGCCAGCTCGATGTTCGTCGCCCCTCTCGGGTTGATTTCGAAGGAGTTGAAGTCGTTGAGGGACCCCGAAAGATCGATCTTCAGGTCGATCTGGTCGTCGCCGGGCATGTTCACGTTCGTGCGGTACTCGGTCGCGCGGATCGTTCCCGGCTGCGGGTCGTAGAGCTTCGCGGCGAAGTAGATGAAGTCGTCGTCGTAGCCGAGCCAGAATCGGGCGCGTTCTGCCGCCGGAGAGCCGTCGTCCGAGTACCGCATCCCTTCGAAGCCTGCTGCCGCCGACCATTCGGCCTCGTCGACCGTGCCATCGATGCGGGGCGGCGCCGCCAGTCGCTTCCCTTCGACGCGCGGCGCTTGGATTCCGGCAACGGCATCCGAACCCAACCCGACAACGAGGAGGCAGCAACAAAGGAAAATGAAACGCACCGATGCATCCTACAGCCAACCGCGGCCGCCTGAAAAGCCGCCGGGGCCGGCGTGGTCTAAAAGAACCAGTTGGCGAGCAGGAAGTTGGCGACGTAGATGAGCACGATGCTGAGGACGACGGTGTTGGTCGTGGAACGCCCCACTCCGACCGCCCCCGCCTTCGTCCGCAGTCCTTGCTGGCTGGCGACGGTCGCGATGATCAGCCCGAAGAAGGGGGTTTTCGCCATCCCGAGAAGGAAGTCCGAGGGTTCCACGTACTGGGCGAGCGACTGCAGGAAGGCCCCGGTGGGCACGCCGCCGGAGATCGCCACCAGATACCCCCCCGCCATCCCCGACCAGATACAGACGAGCGCGAGAACCGGCATCATCGTCACGGCGGCGTAGATGCGGGGCAGCACGAGGTAGTTCGTGGGGTGCACGCTGAGCATCTTGAGCGCGTCGATCTGCTCCGTCACCGCCATGGTTCCGATCTGAGCGGCCATCGCCGACCCGCACCGGGCGGCGACGACGATCCCGGCGATGACGGGCCCGATCTCCCTCGTGATCGCCAGCCCGAGCGTCGCCCCCACGAACGACGTGGCTCCATACTGGGTCAGGAACTGGGTCAGGTAGAGAGACATCACCGCGCCCGAAAAGAAGCCGGTCAAGGCGACCACCGGCACGGAGGCGGCGCCGATGAACGCCATCTGGGTTACGGTCTCGGCGACCTCGAAGGGAGGCCGAACCATCCGCCGGACCGAATCGGCGAGGATGAGCGCGGATTCGCCCACGAAGGTGAGAAACCCGTCGACCGCCTCGAGAACCGGAGCGAGGGTGCGTACAGACACTGGTTCTTCAGGATAGCGCGTCGGAGGCGGCGCGTGCGTGCCTACTCGCGGACCGGTGGCGAGAGGTATCCTCGCCATGTGAGCCGGCCGGTCCAGGGGAAGCGTCCCGTACGCAGAGAGCGTTTTCCGTGGCTGCTTCTGCTGGCCGTGCTGGGCACGATCTACCTGTTCTGGATCCTGCCCCGCCAGATCGGCCCGAAGCCGGTCCAGGTGGAGTTTCCAGCCGAGAAAGGACGCTGATCGGAGACGGTCCGTCGCCTGCCGTTCCACGTCGCCGAAAACCATGAAAGTCGCTCTTATCGGATACAGCCAAAGCGGCCGAAGCACCCTCTATCGCGCCGCCGCCCAGGGGATGGCGAAAGGGGACGTCACGGCGGTCCCCGTCCCGGACTCGCGCTTCGACGCGATCGTGGCCCAGGTGAAGCCGAAGAAGGTGACCCCGGCGACGGTGATCCTGCACGACGACCTCGACCCGATCTCGTCGACCGGCAAGGCGTTCTCGCTGAAGCTCCTGGACCAGGCGAAGAAGGCCGAACTCCTCCTCCATGTGGTGCGAGCCTTCGAATCCCCGACCTCGGCCTATCACGCCGAAGTCGATCCCCTCCGGGACCAGGAGGCCGTGGACGTCGAGCTCGTCCTGAGCGACCTGCAGATCGTGGAGAACCGCCTGGAAAGGCTCTCGAAGTCGATGACGGTAAAGAAGTCGGGATCGCCCGACTTCCTGGAGCACGAGCTGTTCGAACGGATCAAGGAGCCGCTCGAGGCGGGAACGGCGCTGCGCTCGATGGAGCTGAGCGAGGAGGACGTCGCCATCCTCCGCAATTACCAGTTCCTGAGCTTCAAGCCGATGGTCGTGGTCTTCAACGTGGGCGAAAGCGAGGCTGCGGCGCCTTCGGAGCGGGTCGCCCAACGGATCGAGGAGCTTCACGCCGCCGGAACTCAGGCCTTCGCCGCGAGCGCCGAGATCGAGGAGGAGATCGCACAGCTCGAACCCGCCGACCAGCAGGAGTTCCTGGAGTCGCTGGGTTTGACGGAGCCCGCGAGCCACCGCGTGATCCGCGCCGTCTACGACGCCCTCGGCCTGATCACGTTCTTCACGGCGGGCGAGAACGACACCCACGCCTGGCCGCTGAGGAAAGGCTCGAACGCCCTGAAGGCGGCGGCGACGATCCACAACGACATCGCCAAGGGGTTCATCCGCGCCGAGGTCGTGCACTACGAGGACTACGCGGCGGCCGGCACGCTCGACGCGGCCTACCACCAGAACAAGATGCACCTCGAAGGCAAGGAGTACGTCGTCCGCGACGGCGACCTCCTGCACATCCGGAACAAGACCTAGGACGCCTGCCGGCTGCTCATGCGAAGGCGGTCGAGGGCGACGGCGAGGACGATGATGCCGCCGGTCAGGACCTCCTGAACCCAATTCGACAGGCCGTACTGCGACCCGCCGGCGCGGATGGTCGCCATGATGAGGGCTCCCAAAAGGGAGCCGGCGATGGAGCCCTGCCCTCCGCTGAGGCTCGCCCCGCCGATCACGACGGCGGCGATCGCGTCCAGTTCGAGGCCGGCCGCCACCGTGGGGTCGCCTACCGTAAGGCGCGAGAAGACCACGAGCCCCGCCAGCCCCGCGAAGAGCCCGCTGATCGCGAAGACCGAGAGCTGGACCCGGTCGATCGGGACGCCGCAGAGGCGCGCCGCCTGCTCGTTCGACCCGACCGCGACCACATGCCGGCCGAACCGCGTGTACTTGAGGATCCACGCCATCAGGAGCCCCAGGAGGAGCGTCACCCACACCCCGACCGGGAACAGCAGCCACTTGTGCTCCGGCCGCAGGACGGCGACCAGCTCGTTCAGCCACGTCGCCGGGGCGTCGATCTTCTGCTCGTTGCCGAGGCCCTTCGCGAGGCCGCGGGCGGCGAGCATGGTACCCAGGGTCACGATGAAGGGCACGACCTTCAAGCGCGTGACGAGCGCCCCGTTGAACAGGCCGCAGGCGGTACCGGCGGCAAGTCCCGCGAAGAGCGCCACCAACGGGGAGTAGCCCCGCATCACGAACCAGGCGATCACCACACTGGCGAAGGCGGCGACGGACCCGACGGAGAGGTCGATCCCCCCGCTGACGATCACGTAGGTCATGCCGAGGGCGACCATAAACACCGGAGCCTGCTGGCGAAGGATCGTGACGAAGTTCGAGAAGCTGGCGAAGTTGGGCTTGAGGACCGAAAAGACGCCGAAGATCAGAAGCCACGCGACGACGAGCCCGACGATATTGAGCCAGGTCCTGGCGCCCGACACCGCCTTCTCCTCTTTGGCGGGAGGTTTCGTTCCGGTCACGCCCCCACCGCCTCGTGCATCAACGACTCCTGGTCCAACGTCTCCACATCCTTCGCTTCTCCCAGCACGCCTTTCCTCATCACCGCGACCCGGTCGCACACCCCCAGCAGTTCCGGGAGGTAGCTGCTCACGACCAGGACCGCCTTCCCCTCGTTCGCAAGGCCGTCGATCAGCCGGTAGATCTGCTCCTTGCTTCCCACGTCGATCCCGCGCGTCGGCTCGTCGAGGAGGAGCACGTCCACTCCGTGGTGCAGCAGCCGGGCGATCGCGACCTTCTGCTGGTTTCCTCCGCTCAGTTCCCCGACCGCCTGTCCCGGCCCCTGGCAGCGAACCGCCAGCTTCGCAATCCACTCGCGCGCCTGTCGCTCCTGCTCCTGGGGCCGCACGATCGCCCCCCGCAGGGAGGCGAGCGTGATGTTGTCGGCGATGCTCATGTTGAGGGCGAGCCCTTCCAGCTTGCGGTCCTCGCTGAGCATGCCGATCCCTTGGGACCACCTCCGGCTCGGGGAGGCGGGGCCGGAGACCGCGCCCACGCGCACCTCGCCGCGACGGACCCGGTCCAAACCGAAAACCGTCCGCAACAACTCGGTCCGCCCGGAGCCGTTCAGCCCGGCGATCCCGACCACCTCGTTGCGGCGAACTTCGAGGCTCGCCTCCACCGGCTTCTGGACTCCCTGTAGACCCTCGATCTGGAGCAGCGGCTCTCCCGCCGTACGCGGCGAACGCGGGTACATCGACTCGATCTGCCGGCCGACCATCCGCGAGACGATCTCGTCGGCGGTCGTTTCCGCCGCGGGGAGGACGCCGACGTTCCTGCCGTCGCGGAGCACGGTCAGGCGGTCGGCGATCCGTTCGAGCTCGTCGAGAAAGTGGGAGATGTAGACGATCGCCTGGCCTTCGCCGCGAAGCGTCTCGATCACGCCGAATAGCCGTTCGACGTCCTTCTCGGTCAGGCTGCTGGTGGGCTCGTCGAGGATCACGACCCGCGAACCGACCGCCACCGCCCGGGCGATCTCGACCAGCTGCCTCAGCGCGATCGGGAGGTGACGAACCTCGGTCTCGGGGTTCAGGTCGGGGTGTCCGAGCTTCGCCAGCGCCTCCGTCGCGCGGCCCCGCATCTCGGAGCGCTTCAGCATCCCAAGCGAGGTCTCCTCCACCCCCAGCATGACGTTCTCGGCCACCGAAAGGTGGGGGCAGAGGGAGAGCTCCTGGTGGATCATCGCGATCCCCGCCCGGCGCGCATCCATCGGCGAGCGCGGCCGGTAGGCCGCCCCATCCAGCGACATGCTGCCGGAATCCGCCTGGATGGCGCCGGCGAGCACGCGCATCAGCGTGCTCTTCCCGGACCCGTTCTCTCCAACGAGCGCATGGACTTCGCCCTGCTCGACTGCCAGGTCGACGCCATCGAGCGCCAAAGTCGCCCCGAAGCGCTTGGTGATCCGGTTCAGCTGGAGGAAGGGCATGGTTCGCGGGAAAGCCCGAGGCAGCGACTCGATGGCCGCTGCCTCGGAAAGATACGTCGGAAGGCTACACCTTCGGCGGGGCGAGGAGCGCTTTGTTCTCCGTGGAGTCCATATTCTCCTTGGTGATCAAAGTGGCGCCCGTGTCGATCCGCTTCTCGACGTCCTTGTTACCCTTGAGGTAGTCCACGATCGTCTTGACTCCCAACTCGCCCATCTTGCGGGGGTTCTGGAGGATCAGGCCGTTGATGTGCCCGTTGGTCAGGCCTTCGATCAGCTTGGGCGAGGCGTCGAAGCCGATGAACTTGACCTTGCCCGCCCAATTGTTGTCCTGGAGCACGCGGAGCATGCCAAAGGTGGTCGACTCGTTCGGGGTGTAGATCCCGTCGATGTCCAGCGACCCGTCCGGCTTCTTCAGCGGCGCAAGAAGGTTCTCGCCCGCCTTCTGGGCGGTTTCCGTGGTCGCGCCGCCGTATTGGTTCGAGCTGACCACCTCGATCTTCGGCTCGTTCTTCACCATGTCGAGGAAGCCCTTCTCGCGCTCCATCGTGCTCGCCGAGCCCTCCTGGTAGCGGAGCATCACGATCCGCGCCTTGGGCTTGCCGAGATCCGCCATCAGCTTGATCATCTCGGCGCCCGCCATCTGGCCGCCCTTGTAATTGTCGGTCGCGACGAAGCTGACGTAGTCCGCGTCCTTCAGGCCGGAGTCGATGATCACGGTCGGGATCTCGTTGCGCTTCGCCTCTTCGACAGGACCGCGCAGCGCGGTGTCGTCGAGCGGGGCGAGCACGATGCCGTCGACCTTTTGGTTGATGAAGTCTTCGACGGTCTTGACCTGGCTCTCGCGGTCGTCCTCCTTGATCGGGCCCTTCCAGACGATTTGGACGCCGGTTTCGTCCGCCGCCTTCTGCGCGCCCTCGTGCACGGACTTCCAAAACTCGTGGGTCGCTCCCTTCGGGATCACGGCGATCTGGAGCTTCTTGTCTCCGGCGACGCCCGAACCCTTGTCTCCGGTGTCGCCCTCGGGTGGAGTGCTGCACCCGAACGCCAGGGCCGCGCCCATCAGCAGCCATGCTACGGTTCTCTTCATTGGTTTCATCCTTCGGTCTTCCTCATCTTAACCCGTCGAAACGGTGGCACGCTTGAAACGAACCGACAGCCTCTGCCCCGCCACCATTTCCAGCCGTTCGCCGATATCGTCCGAAACGACCCCTACTGGCACGGCGAGGCGTTTGGCGACCGGATGCCGGGCTTCGAACGTCGCACGGGTGAGGAGGCCGTCCGCCCACTCCAGGTCGACGGTCAGGCCGCCTCTCGCGCGCAGGCCCCGCACCGAACCCTTGCGCCATCCGGGCGGCAGGGCGGGCAGCAGGCGGACCACGTCGAGGTGGCTCTGAAGCAGCATCTCGCAGATCGCCGCCGTCATCCCGAGGTTGCCGTCGATCTGGAAGATCCTCGGCGGGTGGAGGTCCAGCAGCGCGGGGCTGACGCTCTCCTTGAACATCCGTGCGATCTGCTCTTCCGCCTTCTTCCCATCTTGGAGTCGAGCGAAGAGGTTCGCGAGCCACGCGAGGCTCCAGCCGGTATGGCCGCCTCCGTGGGAGAGCCGATGGTCGAGGGTTTTTCGCAGAGCGGCCGCCAACTCCGGCGTTCGGTCGAGGTCGATCGACGTCCCCGGATGGAGCCCGAACGCATGGGAGATGTGCCGGTGCCCGGGTTCCGCCTCGTCGTAGTCTTCGGCCCATTCCTGCAAGCGGCCGTCGCGCGGGCTGATTTTCAGCGGCTGGAGGCGGCGCAGAGTGTCCTTCGCCCGTTGGACGAAAGCCGCGTCGGTATCGAGGGCGGCCGCGGCCGCGATGCAGGCGTTCAGCAGCTCCATCGTCACCTCGATGTCCATCGTGGCTCCGTAGGTGAACTGGGCCCTGACCCCTTCCTTGGTGACGAACGTGTTTTCCGGAGAGTGGGAAGGGCAGGTGGTCAGGGCGCCGTC
>DASWVS010000473.1:0-10446 GCA_036401135.1 Fimbriimonas sp. | reverse complement strand
CCCTTATCAGGGGTGCGCTCTAACCAACTGAGCTATGAGCCCACGAGGGGAAACCGGATTGTACCCCCGCGCGGGGCCGGGCGCAAGTGGGCGTGACGATTGGAGGGGTTGGTGCGTCCGTTAGGTAAGAGATTCGAATCCCTTGTAGACACGAGCCTGGAACCATGACTAAAATGGGGCTGGAAGGCTCCGAGGGTTGTTCGGACCTTGGAGAATATCGCAAAGATGCCAACGAAGCGAACCCTTTGGGCAGGCTTGACCTCAGCCCTACTCGTCGCCAGCGCCGCGGCCCAACTCACGAGCCCTGCCCCCCTCGCCTGGCGCTGGTACCAACCCACGAGCGTGCCCCCCACCGGATCGCCCGTGGCGAGCGGCGACACGATCTACTTCGCCGTCGGGAACAGGGTTTACAACATCGACCGCGTCACCGGGAACATGAAGTGGCGGTTCCCCGCGGTCGAGCCGATCAACGGCGCGTTCCGCTCGGCCCCCCTCCTGCTCGACGGCCTTTTGATCGCCGTGGCGGACAACCAGACCGTGTACGCCATCGATCCGGCTTCCGGCGCTCTCAAGTGGACCTTCGACATGCCCGGCAAAGCGATCGGACAGCCGGTTTTGGCCGGCAAGTACATCGTCGTCGCGCAATCCGACAACAACATCATCGCCATCGATCCGGCGAACGGCCAGGCGGCGTGGTCCAACCCGCTCAAGATCCACGACGGCATCCTGGGCCAGCTCGGCTCGAACGGCGACGACGTCCTCGTCTTCAACCAGCGCCGCGAGCTCTACAGCATCAGCACCATCGGCCAGAAGCCGACGTGGCGCAATCCGGTCCGCTTCGACCAGCTTCCGCCCGTCCCCTCCTCCGTCACGCTGGGGGGAACGATCTATGTCAACAGCGGCCCCTATCTGATCGCGCTCAACGGGGTCACCGGCCGGGCCCGGTGGCAGGCCAACACGCGGGCCGCCGAACTCGCCTTCGCTCCGGCGATCTCTCCGACGACGATCCTGGTCGTCTCTCGCGACGGACAGGCCTACGCTTTCGACCACAACGGACGGGCGGTCGGCAAGGCTCCGATCAACCTCGGCTCGTTCCCGGTGACCCAGCCGACGACGGTCGGCGACAAGCACTTCATCGTTCCGACGACGAACGGAGCCGTCAACCTCGTGGATCCAACGTACGAGGCGGTCGATCCCAAGGCGGCGGATAAGCCGAAGATCGACCCGCGCGACGTCGTGATCTCCACCACCCGGGTCGATGCCCCCAGCCCCGACCTTCTCTGGAGCTTCCTCATCACGCCGTTGGTGGCGGGATCCACCCAGACCAACACCGGCCGATTCCCCGGAGGCCCCGGAGGCATGGGCCCCGGCGGCATGGGCCCTGGCGGAATGGGTCCCGGAGGCATGGGGCCGGGCGGCCCTGGAGGACCGGGCGGGATGGGCGGCCAGAACAACGCGCCTCCTCCGGTCTCGGTCCAGGCATCGGCGCCGGCCGTTCTCGTCGGGCAGACGCTTTTGGTCCCCGCACGCGACGGCAGCCTCCTCGCCTTCGACCCGAATACCGGCGTCGATCTCACGGCTCCGACGGTCAAGATGCTGTGGCCGAGTTCCGGCGACCAGGTCTCCGGCAAGCCTCCGCTCGAGCTGATCTTCAAGATCGAAGACGAAGCGACCGGCATCGACGTCAAGACGCTCACGATCGAGATCGACGGCAAGTCGTACGACTACGGCTACACCCGGGACGGCTTCGCCACCGTCCGGTTCTCGACCCTCGGCGCCAACAAGCCTTTGACCGACGGCCGCAAGTCGATCGTCCTCACCGTCGCCGACTGGCTCGGCAACAAGACGCAGAAGACCTTCTCGCTGCTGATCGACAACGCCCTGCCCCCGATCGTCCGTCCCGGCACCCAGCCGGCGAACCAGCCTGGCAGAGGCCCTGGCGGGATGGGCCCCGGCGGGATGGGTCCCGGCGGCATGGGACCGGGCGGTATGGGACCGGGCGGCTTCTAGAGTATGACCGTCGAGGCCTGGCAGCGTCTGCTCGCGGCAGAAGTCTCGCCGGCCAAGAGCCGGGCTCTTCTCGAAGGGTCCGGCTCTTTCTTCGACCCGGCGACGTCGCCGCTCCTGACCGATCGGGAGAAAGACAAGGCGGCGGCAGCCGACCTCGACGCCCTCCAAAGAGCGCTCGCGGCGGGAGCGCGGCTTTTAGGGCCGGAAGACTACTCGGAAGGCCTTGCCTGCCTCGACTTCGCGCCCCCCGCGCTCTTCGCCCACGGGGACGCCGAATGCCTCCACCGTCCGACGGTCGCCATCGTCGGTACACGCGATGTCTCGACCTACGGACGCGCCTGCGCCTTCAAATTCGCCCAGGCCTTCGCCCGGGCGGGCGTGACCGTCGTTAGCGGCGGTGCACTCGGCATCGATGCGAGCGCGCATAAAGGGGCGCTCGAGTCCGGCGGGAAAACGGTGGCGGTGCTCGCCGGCGGCGTCGACCACGTGTACCCGTCCGTCCATGGCGGGCTCTTTCGCCAGATCCGCGAGAGCGGCTGCCTCGTCAGTCAGTTCGCAGTGGGAAGCAAGCCGACGGAATACAAGTTCCTGATGCGCAACGCGCTCGTCGCGATGCTCAGCCTGGCGGTGGTCGTGATCGAGGCACCTCCCCGCAGCGGCGCGCTCCGAACCGCCCGGGACGCCAACGAGATCGGCCGCGAGGTCTTTGTCGTTCCCGGCGATGTCACGCGGCTGAGCTTCCGTGGCTCCTTCAACCTCATCCGCGACGGGGCGACCCTCGTCGACAACCCCGACCAGGTCCTGGAAGCACTCGACCTGGAGCCGGCGCTCCCCCTCGACGTCCGGCCGCCGGCGTCCACCACCGCCCAGCAGGTGTTGGCGGTGCTGTCCACCACACCCACGCCGACGGAAAAGATCGTCGAGCAGACCAAAATCGACGCGGCCGACGTCCTGTCGGAGCTCACGATGCTCGAGTTGGAGGGCCGTGTGACCCGAGAGCCGGGCGGTTACGCGGTCAGGCTATGAACATCGTCTGCAACACGGTCGTCAAGGGCCGCTTCGGCACCTACGAGCTCGATACCGAGAGCGGCGGCTACGAGCATCGGCTCTGGGAGGAGGATGCCCCGGTCGTCGTGCCCGGCTTCGTGGACCTTCATATCCACGGAGGGTTCGGCGTCGATTTCATGAGGGCGACGAGGGCGGAGATGCTGACGCTCTGCGACCGTCTCGCCGCCTGCGGCTACGAAGGGTTCCTCCCTTCGACCGTCACCGCCGGCCCCGAGGACGTTCAGCGGGCGCTGGACATCCTTCCCGACCACCCGATGGTGTTGGGTTTCCATCTGGAAGGGCCGTTCATCAGCCCGCGCTATCCCGGCGCCCAGCCGAAGGAGTTCATCTCCGGACCGGGGGCGGAGGGGTGGGAGAAGATCCTGGACGATCCGCGCCTTCGCTACATCACGCTTGCGCCCGAACTCGACCAGGCGACGGAGTTGATCGAACGGCTCGTGCGACGGGGCGTCGTCGTCAGCATGGGGCATACCGACGCCACCTTCGACCAGGTTCGGCGGGGGTTCGAGGCCGGCGCCACGAACACGACCCACACCTTCAACGCGATGCGCCCGCTCCACCACCGCGAGGCGGGGACCGTCGGCTTCGCCCTGTTGGAAGACGGTTTGAACTGCGAGCTGATCTACGACCGGCACCACGTTTCCCGGGAAGCTGCTGCCGTCCTCGTCCGCTGCAAGCCTCCCGAGAGGTTGGTCGCAGTCAGCGACGGGACGTTCGCCATCGGCATGCCGCCGGGCCAGATGGTACGCATGTGGGGGATGGATTGCGTCATCGGCGCCGGCCAGGTCCGCCTGAAGGACGGCACCCTCGCCGGCAGCGCGATCACGCTCCTCGACGCGTTCCGCAACCTCTGGGAGGATTTCGGGCCTGAGGTCGCGATCCGAGCGTGCTCGGTGAACCCTCGCCGGATTCTCGGGCTGCCGGAGATGCCCAAGATCTGGCTGAGGTTCGAAGGCAGGGACTCGTTCGAAATCCTGCCTACGGATCGGAGCTAGCCTTCAGCAGCCGATCCCATACCGCTTCCCACTCGGGCGTCTGCGGCGGAGCCTGGACGTAGATCCGCGAGTGGCCGTCGGCGTCCAGCCGGTGGAGCGCCGCATAGAGGGCGGTGGCGTACCGGCGCGGCTCCTGCTCCAGCCGCACCTGCGAGGAGTCGAGAGGGGCTTCGAATGTGATGCCGGCCTGGCCGGGGAGCAGGCGGTCGACGATCTGAAGCGGCGTCCGGGGCGAGTAGTGCCGGTGGTACATCCCGGGCGAGAGCCGGGGACCGGCGGGCGGGGCGGCGAGAGGCGCCCCCAGCGCGGCTTCGATGCGGGCGCGGTCGATGCCGCCCGGCCGCAGGATCCGCGGAAAAGGCCCCGTACAGTCGACGACCGTGGACTCGACCCCGACCGTGCAGGGGCCGCCGTCCAGGATCATCCCCAGCCGGTCTCCGAGCTCAGGGTCGATGTCTTCGGCACGCGTCGGGCTCAGCGACATAAAGCGGTTCGCGCTCGGTGCCGAGAGCGGCCCGGCGGCGCGCAGAAGCTTGAGCGCAACCGGGTGAGCGGGGACCCGAACCGCCACCGTGTCGCGTTCCGCCGTCACGATGTGGGGGATCCGCGGGTTCTTCGGCAGGACGACCGTCAGCGGGCCGGGCCAGAACCTTTCCGTCAGGCGCTTGGCCGCATCGGTCACGACGCGGGCAACCTCTCGTAGTTGCGACAGGCCCGCGATGTGGACGATCAGTGGGTTGTCCGCCGGCCGGCCCTTCAGCCGGAAAACGTGCTGGACCGCTTCAGGGTCGTCCGCCTGCGCCGCGATGCCGTAGACCGTCTCCGTCGGCATCCCGATGAGAACCCCTTCTCGCAGAAACCGGGCGGCCTGGGCGATGTTCTCTTCGGTGGGCGGGACGATCTTCATGAGCCTTCTTCCGTCAGAGCCTCTAGCATGACATCCCGCGGGGCGCGCATGTCGAGCCAGTACTCCAAGGACCGGGCGCCCTGGGCAGCGAGCAGCCGCCTCCCATCCATCGCCTTTCTCCCGTGAGCGGCCGCCGAGGCGAGGAACGGCGTCGGTCCCCGCGAGTACATGAGGTCGTAGGCCAGAGCGTCCGGATGCAGCCGTTCCCACCGCACCGCCAGATCCTCCCCTTGGAGGGATGCGGAGGTCGTGTTGACGACCAGGCCCGCGTCCTCAAGGACCGGCTGATCCAGGACCTCGCCACGGACTCCGAGCGTCGAGAGCAGCTGGGTTGCGTTCGCCTTCGTCCGGTTCCAGATTGCCACCTCGAAGCCGTGCATCGCGAGCGACAGAACCACCGCCCGGGCGCTTCCGCCCGCGCCAAGGATCAAGGCCTTCGAGTTGGGCAGGCGGAGGCCCGCCAAAGTGTCCCAGAAGCCCGTGATGTCGGTGTTGATGCAGGACCGGTCGCGGAAGCGGATCGTGTTCGCCGCGTTCAGGCGGTCGGTGAGGTTGTCCCTCTTCGTCGCCCATCGTGCCGCATCCTCCTTGTGCGGCACCGTCGCGTTCACGCCCCGATACCGAAGCGAAGCCAAAGCGTCGAGAGCCTGCCGCGCCTCGCCCCGCGGAACGTGGATCGCCACATACCGAAAGGGAAGCCGGAGCGCCTCGTACGCCGCCTGGTGCATCTTCGGCGAGAGCGAGTGGGCTACGGGGTCGCCGATCACCGCGTAGTCGGCCGGCGGCGCTTCCCGCCAATGAAAGACGCGGTTCATGCGCTTCGGATCCGGAACGCGTAGAACCGTTGGGCGACGAAGTTCCAGACCGCCGCGACGGCCGTCGCCACGACGGTGGCGATGCGCACGCTGTTCTTGGGGTCGAGGGGGATCAGATGGTTGAGCATCGTGCTCAGCAGCACGTTGATCGCCTCACCGATGATCGCAACGAAGTAGAACCGCCGGAGTTGGGCCATGCGCTCCTGCTTCCCTCGGATCCGGTAGGTCCACTGCCGGTTCCAGATGAAGGAGTTGAGGATGGCGACGGCCCCCGCGATCGTCGCCGCCACCGGGAAGAAGGCGTCGCCGTTGCTCTCGGCGAAGCCGAAGACGGCGGGAGCCGCGCTCCGCAGCCAGCCTCCGGCGCGGTCGCTCAGCAAGCCGCCCCCGTACGGGATCGCGAACATCAGGTTCATGCGGATCAGGTAGTTGATGATGAAGGACGAACCGCCGACGATCAGGAACTTGACGAACTGCCGGAAGATCGGCCGCTCCACGATCGGCACCTGTCGAGGATCGACGGCGTCCGATTCGTCGACCGGCGTGACCAGGGCCCGGTAGAGCGCCCCCCGGAGCATCTTCTCGCCCATCCGGCTGATCGACGTCGGACCGAACTCGCGCCCCTCCATCTTCCGGACCCAGATCGCCTCGATCCCCGCGCGGTTCGCTCCGAGGACGTCGGTGAAGATCTGGTCGCCGATCATGATCGCCTCGTGAGGCTTGCGCTTGAACTTGATCAGCGCGAGGCGGAACATCGCGCGCGACGGCTTGAACCTGCCGCGGACCGTCTCAACCCCGAGGATTTCGCTCAGGCGCTGCAGGCGCTCGACGCGCCGGGTGTTGCTGATGATGCAGATTTCGAACCCCATCTGCTTGGCCTGCCGGATCCACTGCAGGACCGGGTCCGCGAAGTCCTCCTGCTTCCACTGCACCAGCGTGTTGTCCACGTCCACCAGAAGAAGGCGCTTGCCCCTCGCCCACAGGTTCTCCAAGCTCACCTCGTGCAGAGAGTTCGCGGCGTGGGCGGGGAGAAAGGGGTGGTAGACGCTCGATACCCGCGTTCGATCGAAGTCGCCGGTCCGGAACGTCCTCACGAGCCCATCCCCTTGGCGATGCGCTTTCGCCTTGCCACGTTCCGGAGGTGCTCCTGATAGGTCGGGGCGAACATGTGCTCGTTCGTCTGAGGGTTGGCGACGTAATAGAGATACCGGTGCTCGCTCGGCTTCAGCGCCGCCTCGATGCTCTTGAAGCTGGGCGAGCAGATCGGGCCCGGGGGCAGCCCGTCGACGAGGTACGTGTTGTACGGGCTCTCGACCTCGCGGTAGTCCGCCAGGGTCAGGGGGCGCCATTTCTGGAGCGCGTAGTTGATCGTCGCGTCGATCTGCAGGCGCATGTTCCGGTTGAGCCGGTTCTGGATCACCCCCGCAACCTTGGCCCGCTCTTCGTCTTTCGCGACCTCCATCTGGACCATGGAGGCGACGGTCACCAGCCGGTGGAGGTTCTTCGGCTTCCCAAGCTCGTTCCAGGCCTTCTTCTCGAAGGTCTTCAACTGGCGGAGGATCGTCTGCCGGGCCCCCAGCAGCGGGGGCAGGTCGTAGGTATCGGGGTACAGGTAGCCCTCGAGCGAGTCCTTCGGAAGCGGGAACGAGACCTCCTTCCGGAACTCGTCCGGCTTCCGCACGAGCGCCAGGTACTCGGAGGCGCTACAGACCCCGTTCTCCTCGAGGATGTTGGCGGACCGAGCCGCCCAATTCGTTTCGGGCAGCCGAACCATCTGCCTCACCGGGTCTCGGAGCGCCTTGAGCACGTCCTTTCCCGTGATGAACGCCCGGAACCGGTAGGTGCCGACGCTGACGGGGGTCGTCGAGTATTTCCTGAGCTTGGCGAACGCCAAGAGGGCTTCCGGGTTGTGGACGACGCCCCGCTTCTCGAGATCCTTCAGGATCGTCGCCAAAGGCGTCTCCCTTTCGTATCGGACCAGCACCTCGCTCCCGTTCGTCCCCGGCCCCAGCCCGGACTGGATCCAGAGGTAGAGCCCCCCGGCCGCGAGAAGAAGCAGGAGGAGCAGGACCGACAGGCTAGCGCGAAGCTTCTTCATGCATGTACCTTTCCAAGATCAGCCGCGCCGCTTCCCCGTCGCGCAGCTTCCGGCGCTGGCTCGCCTTCAGGTCGTCGCCCCGCAGCGTCGCTTCGGCCTCGACGCTGCTGAGCGACTCGTCGACGAACTCTACCCGTTCCCCTAGCGAGGCCAGATGCTCCCCCAACGTGCGGCAGATGCGGGCCATTCGGCCCTCGACGCCCTTCTCGAGCGGCAGCCCGACCACGATCGCGTCGGCCTCCTCCCGCCGGGCGAGCAGGGAGATCCGTTCGGCGTCGCGCTTGAGCGCTCCCGCGGCCTCCAGGGGAGGGCGGGCGGACGCGACGCCCGCGCCGGTCTCGCCGACCGCCACGCCGATCCGCTTGAATCCGAAGTCGATGCCGAGGACTCTCATGACGCTGGGGTCTCAGAAGTGGCCGAGGATCTCTTTGTGAAGAGCGCCGTTGGTGCTCACGAGTTCCAATTCCCCTTCGGGGTGAACCGGCAGGAACGGGTCGCCGCCCTGGAAGTCGGTGCACATCCCCCCCGCTTCCCGAACGATCAGGATCATCGAGCTCACGTCCCAGCGCTTCACCACCGGATCGAGCATCGCCTCCGCCCGTCCGGTCGCGACGAGCGCATGGCCGTAGGCGTCGCACCAGGTCCGCGTGGCGAGCGCCTTCTGGGCGATCTGGTTGATGCCCTCGCTCCGGCCGTGCCTGAACATGCCGTTGTGGCCTGCCGAGCAGACGGCCGAGCCTTCCACCGCCGTTTTCGCCGACACGCGGCACGGCCGGCCGTTGAAGAAGGCGCCCGACCCGGCTTCCGCGTAGAGCATCTCGTCGAGCGCCGGGAAGTAGCAGACGCCCACGACCGGCCGGCCCTGCCTCTCGTAGGCCACCAGGGTCCCGTAGAGGGGAACCCCGCAGACGAAGGACTTCGTGCCGTCGATGGGGTCGACGATCCAGCGGTCCGTCTCCTCCTGCTCCCCGCCCTCCTCCTCGCCTAAGATGCGCTCGTTCGGGAAGTGGCGCTCGATCCGCTCTCGGATGATCCTCTCCGCCCCCCGGTCCGCCTCGGTCACCGGCGTCCGGTCCCCCTTGAGGTCCACCGACGCCCCCGTCTGGAACAGCCCCAGCGTGAAGCGTCCGGCCCGATAGGCGGCATCGATCGCGAATTCCAAGCGCGGGGACATAGACCAGGAAGTTTACCGGCCGGGAGGTATAATCTCGACTCCACGCCTGGGGGCATAGCTCAGTTGGGAGAGCATCTGCTTTGCAAGCAGAGGGTCAGGGGTTCGAGTCCCCTTGCCTCCACCAGATTTCTCAGCTCACAGGTTCAGATCGGTTAGCCTGCGAGCCTATTGTTTTCACCAAAAACACCCTGGAATCGATTGTTTTCACTTACCTAGATGAAAACAATGGTCGCTCTTTCACCTCTGGGGAGACGCGCTTGCGCAATGCCTTGGCCTTTATCTCCTGGATAGTTGTGCGCCGCTCCCGAGGATTACTCGGCCTGAAGAGGATCGAACGAATTTATCGAGGCGCTTGCCGGCTATTTCACCGCCGCGTAGCTGCCCGATAGGAACCGGGTGCGGTTCTGTTCATAGGCCTTCGAGCCGGCTTTGGCGTTCTGCCAGCGTTGGTGGGCGCGCACGATGTCCGCGACCACCCTAGCGTCGAAGCCTGGAACCAGGCCGGTCAGGATGGGCGAGATGTCTTCCGGAGCGCCCATCTGGAGATAGGCGGCGACGTAGTTGGTGCGCAACGAAGAGGGATTCCCGCCGAAGCGGTCCCACTGGACGCCGTCCTGCACAGCCATTCGGAAGGCCTTCCGAAACATCGCCCAGCCGTACTGGTTCTTCAGACTCATAAACATGCGCACAAGCGGGTCCTTCTCTGACTGGCGCAAATGGTGGACGCCGATTTCCGGCACGAGCTGGTACTCGATCTGAACGGCCGTCATAAGGGGAAAGGGGCTTCGGTGGTTTGCCCACCAATCCACCGGCCAGCCGCCGCTCACCGCCTGACCCGTGAACAGGTTGACCATCTCGTGCGTGATGAGCACGTGCGCCCAGAACGCCTTGATCCCGTACGCCTCCCCGAAGAACGCGTCATAGCTGCAGCCGATACCGGGGCTCGCCTCCCCCGTGATCGCATGCGCCTCCCCGACGTCCCCCGCCGCGAAGCCTCCGCCCGGCTTGTCCATGACCAGAAGCGTATAGCGGGACAACGGCGGCTTCAGACCCCAGGCGTCTACCAGCGCTTCGAACGCCTTGTCGGCGTAGCTATACATCGCTTCGATGTCGGCACGGTGCTCTCGGAACTGGTCTTCGCGTGCGAACCAGGTCCAGTGCGCGCCGTCATGGATCTTGATGAACTTCGGATCTTGCGCGAGCGCACCCGAGAACACGAGAAGAACGAACGCGAGCGAGGCTGCCAAACGGGATCGATTCATAGCCGGTTACCCCTCCGCGTTGAACCATACCTGCAGGTGAATGGGGGCTGGACCGAGAGACAGATGAAAACAACGTGTGTCTCAAGGCCATTGTTTTCACCATTTGAACCTGGAGAC
>DASWVS010000472.1:0-2605 GCA_036401135.1 Fimbriimonas sp. | reverse complement strand
CCCAGGCGAACCGGGACTGCTGCGGGTTGGTCGCCAGCACCGGCTTCGGGTTCTCGAACGATCCGTCGGCGACGTACAGCGAGGGCGACTCCTCGAAGCTGCCGCGCAGGTACACGACCCGATCCGCGTCGCGTGCGCGCTTCGACATCCTTACCGCCGCCGGAGTCGACAAAAGGGCAGAGCCTGCGCCGGGAGACTCGGCACGCCAGAAACCGGCGCTTTTGGCCGACTCGTCGAAGCAGCGGAAGGTCATCGTCTTCGCGTCGGCGTCCCTGGCTTGGAGCGAGGGTTCGAGACGGAAGGTCCTACGCGACTTTCGGCCCGACGTGACCCGCTCGACTTTGCCCTTGTCCGTGGCGAAGAGCCACGCGTCGTACCGGTCGTAGAGGAGAAGCCCGCGGTCTCCCGCGAGCCAATCGGGCGCTGCCGCCGGCCCCTCGCTCGACGCGCCGAAGTCGAGGATTTCGTCGCCGAAGCCGACGCCGAGGCCCTTCGTGAGATTCTCCCGCCGTCGCTTCTCGACGTGATAAACCCACCAGTCGCCGTCGTCGAAGGCGGCGACGTAGCTTCCCGTCGCCGAAGCCGCGGGAGGGTTGTCGGCTTTGGTGAACGCCCGCGTCCGCTCGCCGGTCCGAGTGGAGACGACGTCCACATCCCAATACATAAAGTTCCGGTTGGCCGCGTCGAAATAGGGGCGGGGATCCATCACGACGGCGCTGCCCATGCCCGGCAGCACGCTCACCTCCTGGTAGAGGGAGTCGTTGAGCGCGATGATCTTGTCCTCGTCCGGATGCCAGACGTACATCAGCGCCCGCTTTCCCATCGTATCGCGCGAGGCGTTCCGCTCGGGCAGCGTCAGCTTGTCCTTCGAGTTCCAGACCTCGACGGTCGTGCCGTCCGGGGTTGAGGGCGCTGGATCCCACTTGCGCGCTCCAAAGACTACCGTGCCCGCGTCGTCGCTGATCGAAGGGACCACGCCCTCATAGATCCGATGGCCTTCGGGGAAGCCCGCCTCCTTGGTCGGATCGAGGATCCTCACCTTGGCCGCTTCCCCCCCGAGCCCTGTGACCGTCACCAGTTGGTTGAGCAGGCCGGCCCGATCCGGTACGGGAACGCCAACGAGGAAGGCCAGGGCTTCCGAACTCTTGGACCAGGCGAGGGAGGATGCTTTGAAGGGGCCTGAGGCGAGCTCCGCCAGAGCGTTCGCCTTCGCGTCGTAGACGAGGACGCTCGAGGACCCCTCCTCCTTCGCGATCGCCACCCGCTCCAGCGAACCGTCGGCCACGGCGCTGGCCACTCCGCCGAGCGAGACGTCCTGCGCCCCCTCGAAGTCGATCAACCGGAGAGTCTTATCGGCGCCGAGGACCATCAGGCGTCGTCCGCCGGCAAGGAACTCGAAGGACTCGGTCTCTCCGAAGAGCCTCTCGGTCCCGTCTACGAGCGAACGGACGCCGAGGGCGGACGGGACCTTCTTCCCCATCTCTCGCAACCGGCTCAGTTCGTCATATTCGGGAAGCACGCGGTACGCGACCCGCTTCCCGTCGTCGCTGAACTTCGGGTCCGATCCTCGGGGGATCGTGAACGTACGGCCGGTATCGACCTCCTTCAGGATCAGCCTGCCGTCGCCTTCCACCAGCCGCAGGCCGAGCGCCACCCAGCGGCCGTCGTTCGAGATGCCCGTCTCCACCGGGATCTCCCACTGCCTGGCGTCCTCCGCCGTCAGCGCAGGCTTGGTGTCGGCGCGCGAGAGGGGGGCGGCGCACGCGAGGAGCAGGAGGGTCAGGGGCAGTACCGGTCGCATCGGTTCCACGTCTCTTTACGCGCGACGCCCGGGGGCGCAGTTCCCTCCTCCCCAAAGTTGCACGTGGCGCGCCAACTAGGTTCGCTTCCACCAGAGGTTGGCGCTGGTTGCCGACTCCTTCACCGAATCCTCCAGGGCGCGCCTTTCGCCGGCATCCATGGGGCGGAAACCTCGGGCGACTCTCAGGTTCTCGGGAACCTCCGACTCCTTGCGGAAGCCGACCGCCAGGGTCGAGATCGGCAGCGACATGGCATAGCGGAGGAACGGTTCCGGGCTAAAGCTTCCTTTGGCGATCTCGATCCCTTTGAGCGACTTCATCCCCGTGATGCCGATCCCTAGCCGCCGTGCCTCGGGAACGACGTCCTTGGCGAAGTCGTTCAGGTGCGCGTCGAGCGCGCTCACTGGGATTAGGACCGAGGCGAACGGATAGTCCCGGATCGCCTTCAGGATCACCTCGGGCCGCGTGTGGCCGGTGATGCCGATGAACCGGACCCACCCTTCCCGCTTCGCCTTCTCCAGACCTTTCACGGTTCCGGTTAGGATCTGGTCCAGCGTTGCGAAATCGTTAACGGCGTGAACCTGGATGAGGTCCACGCGGTCCGTCTTCAGCCTCTCGAGGCTCTGGCGCACCTCCGCGTAGGCGCCGTCGGCGTCCCGTGCCAGCGTCTTCGTCGCGAGAAAGACCTCCTTGCGCCGCGTCCGCATCACCTCGCCGATCGCCTGCTCGCTGCGGGTGCCGGTATAGCTGGGGGCGGTGTCGAGGTAGTTGACTCCTCCGTCCAGGGCGGCGTGGATCGCCCGGAC
>DASWVS010000471.1:0-6374 GCA_036401135.1 Fimbriimonas sp. | reverse complement strand
GGAGGAGTGGACATGAATTACGCCGCATTGGAGCAGATCCGCCTCGGCACATGGCCAGTGCATTTCGTAGACAACAGCGAGATGAGTCCGGAGGAAACAGTGGACGCGATCCTACGTGGCTTTAAGGTGCCCAGGGGAACGAAAGTGCAATGATGGATTTCTCTCCTAACTGGGTATTCTCTCATTCCGTTCGAGCACCTCGAACGTATCAGCCGACGTAGCTCAGTGGTAGAGCAGCTGTTTCGTAAACAGCAGGTCACCGGTTCGAATCCGGTCGTCGGCTCCACGTTGCGCAACGCCCTGTCTCCCGCGGGTAACGTCGGGGAACCATGGCTCCAAGCCACCAACCGTTGACGAACAGCCGGCGCGTCACCGTCAAGGATGCTCGCGTCCGCGAACTGAACTCCCAAGGCCACCGCCAACAGATGGTCGAAGTTGAAGGCGACAATGGGTTTGTCGGCTATAGCGCGCCGATCCTTTCCGAGTCCGCCTTCATCGCCGGCAGTCGCCTTCGAGACGTGGTCGTCGGCCAGGACGCCATGGCTACCCGCGCCGTGTGGGACGCGATGAAGCTCAGCGACCGCCACAGCCGCGCCGGAGCGTTCATGATGGCGATGAGCGCGATCGACATCGCCCTGTGGGACCTGAAGGGAAAGACGCTCGGCTGCTCGGTCTCTTCCCTGCTCGGCGGTCCAGTCCGTTCGCGCGTTCCCGTCTATGCGAGCCTGCTCGGCTTCCCTACCGAACCGAAGGCCGCCCGAAAGGTCGCGCGCGAGTTCCTGGACCGAGGCTTCGGCTGCCAAAAGTGGTTCTTCGACCACGGGCCGCAAGACGGGCCGGACGGCTTCCGGAAGAACGTCCGTCTGGCGATGGCGTTGCGCGAGGAGTTAGGCGAGGACGCCGAGATCTACTTCGACGCGAAGTGGGCGTGGGACGTGCCGTATGCGATCCGAATGGCGCGGGCGATCGAGGAGATGAACCCCGGATGGCTCGAAGAGCCGCTCCGCTCGGAGAACGTCTCTGGATACGAGGCGATTCAGGCAGCGACGACGGTCCCGCTTGCCGCCGGCGAACACCTTTACTCCAGGTGGGAGGTTAAGGAGTACCTCGACCGAGGGGTGCTGGGCTACCTCCAGACCGACCCCGAGTGGTGCGGCGGCATCACCGAGCTCGTTCGGATCTGCTCCTTCGCCGAGACGTACGGCGTACCCGTGTGTCCCCACGGCCACCACCTGTGGGCCGCCCTCCACGTCATCGCGGCGCACCCGGCCCGCGTCTGTCCGAAGGTCGAGTACCTCTTCAAGTACATGCCCGACAAGCTGCGCTTCCACAAGCCGAGGCTCGAACCGAAGGAGGGTTGGATCGAGGTTCCAGGGTCGCCCGGATTGGGGTTCGAGATCGACTCGGTGTCAGACCGCTAGCGGCCCTTCGCCTGATGCTCGACGTCCGCGCCGAGTGCCACTTTTCCGCGATCGATCGTTGACGAGGCGGAAGTCGTCAAAACCGATTGGCGAGCCTATCGGATTCGCCAGGAGAAGTTAATGAACATTCGAAAACTAGGTATCGCGGCAGTCGCCGCCGTGGGGATCGCCTCGGCACCGACGTCGGCGGAAGCCCAGTTCGACAGGGGCATGATCGAGACCGTCGCCGCGATCCTGCTCGCGGACAAGCTCGGGCTCGACCCGAACATGCTGATGAGCCTCGTCGGAAACGATGCGACGCGGCTCGGGGGCGGAAGCCTCTTCGATCTCGCCCCGGTCCTTCTGATGGGCCAACGCGCGCCGAACGCAGATCTCGCCGACCTGATCTCCATGCGAAACCGCGGGATGGGCTGGGACGTCATTTCGGACCGAGCCGGGTTGGACTCTACCGAGTACCAGAGACTGCGGGCATCGGGACAACTGGACAACAACAACGTCTGGCGCGACACGGTGATCCATCGGCTGCGGCTGCCGGAGACCACGGTGACGCGGCTCCGCAACAGGGGCTTCAACTGGCGCGACATCGTGCTCGCGACCGTCATCAGTCGGGAAAGCCGCCGACCGATCCTCGACGTCGCCAACCGCTATCGGGCGACCCGAAGCTGGAACCGGACCGCGGGCTACTACGGCGTCAGCAGGCAGAGGATGGCCAATCGGATCGCGTCGTGGAGGACGCAAAGGTCGATCCCTTCGACGTGGCGCCAAACCTCGACCGGGTGGGTGCCGCCAGGGCTGGCGAAAAAGGGCGGCTTGCCGCCGGGACAGGCGAAGAAACGTCGATAGCCTCGCTGCCTCAAGCCGAGGGACTGACGAGGGCTCGTTATAATGAGCGTATCGGCAGTTGCCAATGCCTCGACAGGAGGCGAGACGGATTGGTATGAACCGCGCCCAGGTTTCGAGGCTGGCTTTCTGCACCGTTCTTGGAGCGGCGACCGGGTATGGCCTTTGGCGGGTCGTGCCCCAGAGGTACGAAGCCTTGGCATCGATCCGTGTCGCGCCTGAAGCCAGCCTCAACCGGCACGCGGCGCTGTTGCAGAGCCAGGCGGTGATCGCCCGAGCCATCGACCGCGCGTCGAGGTCCAATCCCGGCGCGGTTCGCGAGGTGTCGAAACTTCCCGAGCGGGTGGCGGTCGACATTCGGACCGCGACGCGCACCCTCGACCTTCGGGTGTGGATGGAGAGCCCCCGGCTTTCGATGGAAAGTTCGACAGCACTCGTCCGCGCCCTCTCCGAAGCCAGCGCCGTTCAGGTTCAGGAGCGTCAGGAGCAGCGGGCCCGAGCGCTCGAAGCGGCGGTCGAAACCACGCAAAACCGTCTGGCCGACAATGCGCGCCGAATCCGAGAGCTCCGCTCGACCCTGAAGGAGTCCTCGGTCGGCGCACAGATGGCCGCCGACGCGCGCGATGCCAAAGAATTGGAAAAGAGCCTTCAGGCGCTTTCGTTGCAGATCCAGAGCGCAAGGAGAGAGATCGCCGCCCTGCCGGAGGCTCGCGATCCCGTCCGACCTCCCGCACCCTCGAACCGCATCCGGCAGCTCGAAGCGGCGTACCGGGCCGCCCGGGACGAGCGCGACCGGCTTCAGGCCGAATACATGCCAGATGCTCCCGAGATGCGTGCCGGGGAAAGAAGGCTCGCGGTAGTTTCTCGAATGCTCGCCCAGGCTCGAGCCGAACGGGCCGCGCTGCGGGACGGAGAAGCCCCATCGAACGATTCGGTGCAGTCCCGGGCCCGACTGACTGCGCTCGAGAACTCCGCAGGAGCCATCCGTGGCGAGCTGGCACTCATCCGAAAGTCGCTGCGCGAATATCCCAAGAAGGCCAGCGAGCTGAAAAACCTGGACCGGAAACAGACCGAGTTGAGGCGCATCGCCGAGTCCTATCTCGCTGCGTTGAGACAGGCGAGATCCCGTAGCCTTCAGCCCAGACCGCCGATCGAGTTGGTAAGTCCACCGCACCTCGACGAAGCCGGTGCGGCAAGAGTCGGCTTCCTGTTCGTGGCCTTTGGAGCCCTGGCCGGACTCGCACTCGGCGCGTTCTGGAACCGGACGGTCCAGAGGCGGAGCATGCCGATCCGGTCGCTCAGGCAGCTGAAGGCCGTGTCGAGCACGCCGATCTTCACGATCCTGCCCGAACAGCCTCGACGCCTCCCGAAGGGCGACGGACCGATCGACGAGTCGTACCGTCGGCTTCTCGCCCACTTCGATCAAAGCGTCAAACGCCCGTACAGGCTTGGCGTCGTCGGTATCGCCGAAAGCTCGGGCGCTACGACGATCGCCGCGATCATCGAGGACGCGGCCCAGCGGGAAGGGCTGGACGCCGCTATTGTCGGGCTTGGACATGGCGAGCGCGAGGTCCGGGATCTGGCGATCTACGACCTGGAACCGATCCGTGGGGCCGGAGTCCCCACGGGCGTTGCCGCGCAGCTCGACGAGCTCCTTCTCCTCGTCCGCGAAAACGCCGTCGGAACCAGAGAGTTCGTCGAAGCCCAAAAAGCCCTGGGCGCATCGGGGTGTCCTGCCGTAACGGTGATCCTCACCCGATCGATGCGGTTGCGTCCGGTTTCGCCGACACCGCCCAAAGAAGCCGCCGCCCGACGCGGAGCTTAAGCGTGACGGATCCCGCTCTGCTGGGCGAGGAGCGCGGCCTCGGTTCGGTCGTTGACGTGGAGCTTCTTCAGGATCGCTCCCACGTGGGTTTTCACCGTCTTCTCGCTGAGGCAGAGCTTGTCGGCGATCGCTGCGTTCTTCATCCCCGCCGCGAGGCACTCCAGAACCTCGACCTCGCGCCGGGAAAGTTCGGCGAAGAGCTTGCGGTTGTGAAGCGCCGAAGATGAAACCCTTGCGAACTCGGACATCACCCTCGCCACGAGGGCGGGGCTGAGGAAACCCTCTCCGGACCGGGCGGATCGGACGGCGTTGCGGATCTCGTCCAGACCGGCGTCTTTCAAAACGTAGCCCACGGCGCCCGCCTTGATCGCATTGAACACGTTCTCGTCGTCCCCGAATTTCGTGAGGATCACGACCTGCGTATCGGGCATCTTCTCGCGGATCTCCCGCGTCGCGTCGATCCCGTTCATCCGCGGCATCTCGATGTCCATCAGGCAGACTTCCGGACGGACGACGCCCGCCTCCGCCACCGCCTGCTGCCCGTTGGGCACCTCGCTCACCACATTGAAGTCGGGTTCGAGCCGGAGCAGTTCGACGAGCGTGCGCCTGAGAAGCGCGTCGTCTTCGGCGACCAGAATGCGGATCCTCTCCTGTGCCATCTCGCCTTTACTCTACAACGTTGCGGAGACCGACGTGCCCGAACCGGGGTCGCTGTTAACTAAGACCTTCCCGCCCAATCTTTCGGCCCTCTCCCGCATGCTCTGCAACCCCACCTGCCCGTCCGTGCTCCGCATGTCGAACCCGTGGCCGTCGTCGCGCACCTTCAGGTCGACGTGCCCGTCGAAGAAGACCACCTTGAGTTCGACCCCGTCGGCGGCGGAATGCTTGATCACGTTGTTCAAAGCCTCCTGCGCGATCCGAAAGAGCGCGTTCTCCTTCTCCGCCTCGATCGGCCGCTCTGTGCCCTCGACGATGAACTCCAGCCGGAGCCCGTTCCGTTCGCAGATGTTGTGGGCGTACTGCCGCAGCGCCGGGACGAATCCCTGCGACAACGAAGGGTTTCGAAGCCGCTGAACGAGGAAACGAAGCTCGTCCGCCGCCTGCCGGGCCGTCTCCCGGGACTCCCGGGCCAACTCCGCCGCGCGTTGCCCGTCCCTCGGCGCGAGGTGGCCGATCAGCTCGAGCGAGGACGCCAGCGAGATCAGGCTCCCTTGCACGCCGTCGTGCATCTCCATCGCGATCCGGTTCCGGTCCGCCACGACCCCGAGCTTCTCCCGCAGTTCGGCGGCGATCACCGCCTGGTAGGCCATGAGTGAGGAGATCAGCACGAGGAAGTACAGCCGGAACACGACGTTCAGCGTCTCGTTTTTCAGAAGCTCTTCGTACGTCATCCCGGGCGGTGGCGGGGGAACGCCGCCGACCAGCGTCGCCACCGCCATCCCAGCCACCACCATAAAGCCCACCGCCGCCGCCCATCGCACCTTCAGCGCGCCGGATGCCTCCACGATCGGGAGGAAGTAGAGGAGCGTCAGGTTGCTCATCGGCCCGCGGTTGCTGACCAGCAGGATCAAGCTGATGACGAGCACGTCGATGGGCGGGAAGACGTACTCCCAGCGGAGCCAGCGGGGGTTCTTCAGCGCCAGCCACGTCCGCCCCAGCAGATAAAGGAGGGTGAAGGCCACGACGTACCGGAGGCGCAGGATCGTGACCGGGCCGAGGACCTGCTGGATGCGCGTGTTGCTCAGCCAGAACAGCATGAACGGGGCGCAGAGCCATACGTGGACCAGGAACACGATGTGGCGGGTCCGGCTGGAGGAGTACTCGCTGGCAAGGCGGCGAAGGTTCGGTAACCCGCTCATACCGCTATTATCATCCCAGACAGGCTTCGCAAGCGCGGATCAGGCTCGGCCGGTGCCCGACCTCAGTCCGGCGAGCAGCATCCCGAAATGGATCCACCCTTCGGCGACGCCCTGGCGGGCATCGAACTCGTTCTCCATGAAGGTCCCGTGATAGATGCCGATCCTCGTGCCGTCCTCGAGGAGCGGTTCGAAGAAGACGTCCACCTGCAGCGGCTGGACCGTTGCCGGCTCGTGGCTCCAGGTCCAGGTGAACCCGAGCCGCCGGCCCGGTTCGTAGGCCGTGTAGTTTCCGTACAGGTGGTGGCCGGGCTGTGGCCACTCGAACCGGTACGCCCCGCCCAGGCTGCGGTCGCTCGAGGCGACCCTCGGCCACCACTGGACGAGCAGGACCGGATCGACCCAGTGCTCGAAGAGCTCGGCCGGATCGAA